>CAVGBV010000136.1:971-2120 GCA_963627615.1 Alloprevotella sp. | reverse complement strand
CCGAAGATCCTCTCTATATCCTCCGCGGATACTTTGGTATCCTCAACCACATCATGAAGAAGACCCGCTTCGATTGTCTCCAGATCCAGCTCCAAATCCGCCAACGTAATCGCCACTTTGAGCGGATGGATGATATACGGTTCCCCAGACTGACGCAGCTGGCCGGCATGCGCATCCGCTGCCACCTGGTAGGCCTTGGCCACCATGGTTAAATCCGTCGTCGGATGGTACAGGCGAATCTTTTCAATCAGGGTATGATAATCCTTCTCTACGTCTTCCGACGCAAATGTCAACTGAACATCTTCCATAAAACCCTACCACCTTTCCGACTCTTTTACCGGTTTTGACTCTGCCAAACCGATATCCCATATTATAAGGGATTTTTTGCCCTTTTTCAACTCTCTTTTATAAAATACAGAAAATTTGAGTCAACTTGCCCATATATATTCACATTTTATTTACAATTTATTCACTATATGTTCATATATCACAACTATTATCTATATATCCCCTTCTTTTAGTTTTATTATATCCCTCTTAACAAAACTAAAAAGCGAAAAGGCGCCGGTTGATTCCCTCTCCCGGCGCCCTTTTCGTTATATACTTGTTTATGCTCTGGGATCAAAATTCTCAAAAATCACCAGCGCGTGATCCGCCTTAACCTTGCGGTACAGCTCCGGCGAGCGGACGGTCCAGTCCACTTCGCATACATGATAGAGCTTCCGGCAAAGCTGGAGACTGAGATTCTCCCGTTCACGGACATCATACGCGATGAAATCCGGCTGTGTCCAGCAATTGGTCAGGAGATTCCGCAGCGCAAAGTCCAACAGCGCGGGATATTCCGTGTTGCCATATTTACGCAGATAAGTCAGCAGCTGTCCCCGAACCACTTCCGGCCTGTGCTTTTTATACCAGGCGACTGCCCTCGGATCAAAGGATTCAATGCAGTATAGTCCGGAATACCCGTCCAGAAGCTTCGATACTTTCTGACAGAGTTCTTCATGATTCTTCATCACCTTTAACTCAATAATCAGAGGTACTCTGCCGTCTACAAGCTCCAATACCTGCCGCAGAAGCGGAATCTTTTCTTCTGTATCGAGAAGATGCAGCTGTTCCAGTTCTTCCAGTGTCTTCTCCTCTACACGGCCT
>CAVGBV010000136.1:0-961 GCA_963627615.1 Alloprevotella sp. | reverse complement strand
GCCTTCTACACCGCACATTCTGCGCAGCTCATGATCATGGAGAACGACCAGATGTCCGTCCTTCGATACATGTACATCCAACTCCATACCAAATCCGGCCTCTACGCCGCGCTGAAATGCTGCCATAGAATTCTCCGGAATGCCTTTTCCCTCATCATGATACCCACGATGCGCGTAATCATATTGCTTCAGCTGTTCCAAAACCTCCGGAGACTCCATACGGGGTCTCATCAGACCGATCCAGCCCGCTGATGCCGCAGCCGCGGCAGCTACTGCTTTCCGAATACCATGCGACATATTCTATTCCTCCGATCAATAACGGATAATGCTCTGTACCGGATAGTCCTTCAGAGTCTCTCTGCCGCCTAAGGCTTCCAACTCAATCAGAAACAGAAAACCTGCTACTTCTGCGCCTGCGCGTGTTACCATCTGAGCAATCGCCCGTCCGGTACCGCCAGTCGCAAGCAAGTCATCTACAATCAGAACCTTCTGTCCCTTTTTCAATGCATCCTGATGGATCTCCAGACAGGATTTTCCATACTCCAGGTCATATTCCTGAGAATATACCGCGGCCGGCAGTTTTCCCGGCTTCCGTACCGGAACAAAGCCTTTCTTTTCCGCATATGCCAGCGGTACGCCAAAAATAAACCCTCTGGACTCCGGGCCCACAATCACATCATACTCCATATCTTTGATTGCGTCCTGCATCTGATGCAGCGCTTCCTGCAATCCTTCCGGCTCCTTCAGCAGAGTCGTAATATCACGAAACAGTATTCCTTTTTCCGGGAAGTCTGGAATCGTCCGAATCAGTTCTTTTAGGTCCATAACGTCTCTCTCCTTCATCTGGATATCTCATAGTACAGTACCATTATATCACGCTTTAGAAAAACTGCAACGAATATTTGTAATTACAATCTGTAAACTTTTACGGCCTCGAAATACATTCCACCCTACATTGTAG
>CAVGBV010000135.1:0-2130 GCA_963627615.1 Alloprevotella sp. | reverse complement strand
CTGCTGAAGAGTCTGAACCGGACCAAGTATCTGCAGCTTCTGCTGCTGCCGGGACTGATCTACTATATTATCTTCCATTATGTTCCCATGTACGGCGTAATCATCGCCTTCAAGGATTATAAAATCCGCGCGGGGATTCTGGGCAGTCCCTGGGTCGGATTCAAGCACTTTCTGGAGTTCTTCCGATACATGCACTGCGGAAGGATCATCGTCAATACGATCCTCCTGAACCTCTACAATCTGATCTTCGGATTCCCGATGCCGATTCTTTTCGCGATTTTGCTGAATGAAGTACGCAACCTTCGGTATAAGAAGTTTGTGCAGACGGTCAGCTATCTGCCGCACTTCATCTCGACGGTTTCCATCGTCGGTATCCTGTTCATGGTATTGTCTCCGAACGGAGGTATTGTCAATATCATCATCCAGAAGCTGGGCGGAACCCCCATCTACTTCATGACGGAGAGCAAATGGTTCCGGACGATCTATGTGGCCTCCGGCGTATGGCAGAATCTGGGCTGGGACGCGATCATCTATATCGCGGCGCTGGCCGGAGTCAATCAGGAACTGTATGAAGCGGCGGTGATCGACGGCGCGAGCCGCCTGAAGCAGATCTGGCACGTATCTCTGCCGGGCATCCGCTCGACGATCGTCATCATGCTGATCATGCGTATGGGCGGCATGATGAGCAGCAACACGGACAAAGTCCTGCTGATGCAGAACGCGCTGACGTATGAGGTGTCCGATATCATCGGAACCTATGTATACCGCCGCGGTATTCAGGACGCGGATTACAGCTATTCCACCGCCGTGGGCCTGTTCAATTCGCTGATCAACGTAGTCTTTGTCGTAACAGCCAACACGATATCCAAGCGGCTGGGCGAGAGCTCGCTGTGGTAAGGGAGGGAGAGACATGGTAAGAGACCGTTCCGTATCCGCGAAGGTGTTCGAGGCAGTAGTACATATCGTTATGATCTGTGTCGTGCTGCTGACACTGCTTCCGGTCATTCACGTAATATCCATTTCTTTCTCCAGCGCTGCGGCGATCAGCCGGGGAGATGTCGGGCTGTGGCCTGTGGAGTTCAGCGTCAGTGCCTATACCGCCATCTTCAAGTCCGGCAATGTTCCGCGCAGCTTCTTGAATTCGGTATATTATACGGCGCTGGGCACAGCCATCAATATGCTGCTGACGACCATGATGGCCTACCCGCTGTCCCGGACCTACCTGACCTTCCGTAAATTCTACAACGTGCTGGTGCTGATCACGATGTTCTTCAGCGGCGGATTGATTCCGACCTTCCTGACCGTGAAGTCTTTAGGATTGTACAATACCGTATGGGCGATTGTCCTGCCCGGCGCGATCTCCACCTGGAACCTGATCATCATGCGGACCTTCTTTATGGGGCTTCCGGCCGAGCTGGAGGAGTCCGCGCAGCTGGACGGCGCTAACGACTTTACGATCTTCGCGCGGATTATCCTGCCGCTCTCCAAGGCGTCGATCGCGACGATCGCGCTGTTCTACGGCGTAGGACACTGGAACAACTGGTTCAGCGGCATGATCTATTTCAAGAACAGCAAGTCCTATCCTCTGCAGACCATCCTCCGCTCGATCGTAATCAACAGCGAGGTATCCGATGAGATCACCGTGGATGAAGTGATCAACAGCATCTCTGCGGAAGGCATCAAGTATTCAACCCTGGTAGTCTCCATGGTTCCCATGATGGCCGTCTACCCGTTCATCCAGAAATACTTTGTCAAGGGCGTTATGATCGGCTCGCTGAAAGGCTGATCTGCCATAAAAATCCAATCAAAAGGAGAGAAGTAGCATGAAAAAGTTTCTTAGCGTTTTGCTTGCGGTCTGCATGCTGACGGCGATGGCAGCCTGCAGCGGCGGGGACAATTCTTCTAAGGCAGAGTCCTCCAAAGCAGACACTTCCAAGGCGGAAGCGTCTCAGGCGGAGACATCCAAAGAAGACGGCGCAGCCGACCCGTACGCGGACACGATTACTATGGGAGCTCTGTATGAGATCTCCAAAGATCGTATACCGGACCGCCCGTCTCTGGTAGACGACAAGCTGAAGGAACAGTTCAATGTCGTATTGGAGTGGAATGATATCCAGAGCAGCGCGTTCA
>CAVGBV010000134.1:0-2198 GCA_963627615.1 Alloprevotella sp. | reverse complement strand
GCCGAGCTTCTGAATCTCGGCATTCTGGATGCCGCCCAGCTCCATGGCGGGGAGGATGCCCTCTATCTATCAAGACTGCGTGCGTTGACAGACCGGCCGATTCTTCAGGCTTTTCGTGTCCATGGCCCGGAGGATCTGGATGCTGCTGTGCAATGTCCGGCCGATATGATTCTCCTGGACTCCGGAGCCGGCAGCGGCGAACGCTTTAACTGGAATCTCCTTCGGTCGTTCTCCCGCCCCTATTTTCTTGCGGGAGGCCTGACACCGGAAAACGCGGCCGATGCCGTCTCCGCTTTGCACCCCTATGCGCTGGATGTAAGCTCCGGCATCGAAACAGGCGGTAAAAAAGACCCTGTAAAAATGAAAGCCTTTGTTGAAAATATAAGAAAGATGAAAGGATGATATACTATGACCAATCCGAACGGACGTTTCGGCATTCACGGCGGACAATATATCCCCGAGACGCTGATGAACGCAGTCATTGAACTGGAACAGGCATATAATCATTATAAAGAGGATCCGGATTTTCAGCGGGAACTCACGGATCTTCTGAACGACTACGCGGGACGCCCTTCCCGACTCTACTATGCCCGGAAGATGACACAGGACCTGGGCGGCGCGAAGATCTACCTGAAAAGGGAGGATCTGAACCATACCGGCGCTCATAAGATCAATAATGTCCTTGGCCAGGCACTCCTCGCCAAAAAAATGGGTAAAACCCGCCTGATCGCGGAAACCGGCGCCGGTCAGCACGGCGTAGCCACGGCAACCGCGGCGGCCCTTATGGGCATGGAATGCGTCGTATTTATGGGAAAAGAAGATACTGTCCGCCAAGCGCTCAATGTTTACCGGATGCGCCTTCTGGGAGCCGAAGTCATCCCTGTCACAACCGGAACCGCGACCCTGAAGGATGCCGTCTCGGAAGCCATGCGGGAATGGACGAACCGGATTGAGGATACCCATTACTGCCTCGGCTCTGTCATGGGACCCCATCCCTTTCCGACGATGGTCCGGGATTTTCAGGCAGTCATCTCCCGAGAGATCCGTGAACAACTGCTGGAAAAGGAAGGCCGTCTGCCGGATGCCGTCATTGCCTGTGTCGGCGGCGGCTCCAACGCCATCGGAAGCTTCTACCACTTTATTCAGGATCCTTCCGTCCGCCTGATCGGCTGTGAGGCAGCGGGACGCGGAATCGATACCTTTGAGACGGCCGCTACCGTCAATACCGGAAAGCTCGGCATCTTTCACGGTATGAAATCCTATTTCTGTCAGGATTCTTATGGCCAGATCGCGCCGGTGTATTCCATCTCCGCGGGACTGGATTATCCTGGGGTCGGGCCGGAGCACGCGCACCTGCATGACATCGGCCGGGCCGAATATGTCCCCATCACAGATGATGAAGCCGTTAATGCTTTTGAGTATCTGTCACGAACCGAGGGCATCATCCCAGCCATCGAATCGGCTCATGCCGTTGCCTATGCGATGAAGCTCGCCCCAACGCTCTCACCGGATCAGATCATCGTTGTCACCATCTCCGGCCGCGGAGATAAAGATTGTGCCGCTATCGCACGCTATCGAGGGGAGGATATCCATGAGTAAGATCGCTTCTGCTTTTGAAAACGGAAAGGCATTTATCGCCTTTATCACCTGCGGGGATCCGGACCTCGCGACAACTGCCGCCGCGGTGCGCGCCGCCGTACAAAATGGAGCGGATCTGATCGAACTGGGAATCCCCTTCTCGGATCCTACGGCGGAAGGTCCTGTTATCCAGGGTGCCAATCTGCGCGCGCTCAGCGGCGGCGTCACAACGGATCAGGTCTTTGCGCTGGTACGTGAGCTGCGCCGGGATGTAACCGTTCCCCTGGTCTTTATGACCTATGCCAATGTCGTCTTCTCTTACGGCACGGAACGGTTCCTTCATACCTGCCAGGAGGTCGGCATGGATGGTCTGATTCTGCCGGATGTCCCCTACGAGGAAAAGGAGGAATTTGCCCCGCTCTGCCGCAAATACAGTGTCGATCTGATCTCGCTGATCGCTCCCACTTCAGCCGGCCGGATTGCCATGATCGCTCAGGAAGCGGAAGGCTTTCTGTATATCGTATCCAGCCTTGGCGTAACCGGAACGCGGAGTGAGATCACTACGGATCTGGATTCCATCGTCCGGATCGTCCGCCAGAACACCCGCATTCCCTGTGCGA
>CAVGBV010000133.1:0-2264 GCA_963627615.1 Alloprevotella sp. | reverse complement strand
AACTTCTCTCTGCACGCTCTGGATACCCGTTCTCATATGGGAGCAGAGGTTCTGAGCATTCAGAACTCCTTTGAGAGCAACATGGCCAAGTACGCGTACCCGACCGTTACGTATACAGAAGATGAAGTTAAGATCGCGTCCAAGTGGAACGACATCGATACCGCTTGCCGTGAAAAGATTCTGGGCTTCATTCTGGGCACCGAGGATCTGGCAGATTGGGACTCCTTTATTGACGAGATCAACAACATGGGACTGCAGGATGTTCTGAAGGTAAGACAGGACGCCTACGACCGTTATAAGGCCCGTTAAAAACAAATCGGAATATAGGGGCGGACGCGGAAACGCCGCCCCGTTTCTATTATAAAGGAGGAGTCTTCGTGGCAAAAAAGGGAAAGATCCGCATGGACTTCCAAAAGAACAAAGCGGTATATTTCATGTTTTTACCGGTTGTTGTATTCTATTTGATATTCCATTATTATCCGATGAGCGGCATCATTCTGGCGTTCAAGGATTTTAAGCCGGCACTGGGGATCTGGGGAAGCCCTTTTACCGGAGACTATGGATTTGAGCATTTCCTCGCGTTTTTCGGCAGCTCGTTCTTTGGCAGAACGATCACCAATACGATTCTGATCAGTCTGTATCAGCTGATCTTCGGATTCCCGATGCCCATCATTCTGGCGCTTATGCTGAATGAACTGCGTAACCCGAAGTTCAAGAAGGTGATGCAGACCATTACATACTTCCCGCACTTTATCTCGACCGTTGTTGTCTGCGGTATGCTGACGGACTTCTGTCTGAGTGATGGGCTGTTCAATCAGATCACGGGTTTCTTCGGCGTGCCGTCAGTGTCCATGCTCTCGGAGCCGAAGCTGTTCCGGACGATCTATGTAGCCAGCGGTATCTGGCAGTCCATGGGTTGGGACAGTATCATTTATCTGGCCGCGATCGCGGGAATCGATACGCAGCTCTATGAGGCCGCGTCTTTGGACGGAGCCGGACGGTTCAAAAAGATCTGGCACATCACGCTGCCGGGGATCAAGGGCACGGTTGTGATTCTGTTTATCATGGCGATCGGTAAGATGATGAGCGTAGGTTCGGAAAAGATCCTGCTGCTGTATAACCCCTCTACGTATAAGACGGCGGATGTCATCTCTACGTATGTATACCGTAAGGGTCTGCTGGATCAGGACTACAGCTACTCAACCGCGGTCAACCTGTTCAACTCGGTAATCAACTTTGCGCTGGTATTCTGTGCCAACGCGCTGAGCCGTAAGCTGACAGAGACCAGCTTATTCTAAGGAGGGGATACCATGGTAGACGCAAGAAACAAGGGCGATAAGGCGGTAGACGTCCTGATCGTCATCATAATGATTGTGATCGGTATAATCATGCTGTATCCTATGCTGTATGAGCTGATGGTATCCTTCAGCGATCCGGCGCAGCTGGTTCGCCACCGGGGACTTCTGATCTGGCCGCTGGGCTTTGACACGACGGCGTATAAGCTGGTATTGTCCAATAACCAGATCCTGTCGGGATATAAGAATACACTGTTCCTGCTGGTAGCGGGACTGGCCGTGAATATTTCCATGACCTGTCTGGGCGCGTACTGCCTGACGAGGGTTCATGTGTACTGGCACCGTCTGATGACAATGTTTGTGCTGATTACGATGTACTTTTCCGGCGGACTGATTCCGTCCTATCTGACGGTCCGCGCGGTGGGACTGTACAATTCTCTGTGGTCCTGTATCATCCCGGGAGCGATCAGCACCTATAACATGATCATTCTGCGGTCGTACTTCTCCTCGATTCCGGAAAGTCTGGTAGAATCCGTATTTATTGACGGAGGCGGACATATGACGGTGCTGTTTAAGATCTTCATTCCGCTGTCCTTACCGGCGATGGCCGTTATGGTGCTGTACTACGGAGTGGGACATTGGAACAGCTGGTTCAACGCGAACCTGTACCTGCAGGAGAAGGCCAAGTGGCCGCTGCAGCTGGTGCTGAGAAATGTTCTGATCGAGGGATCCAACCTGGATCTGGGAGGAACGGTTGTCGCGGATTACGAGATGCTGGCCAAGAGTATGAAGGCGGCCATGGTCATCGTGACCACGCTGCCGATCCTGGCGATCTATCCGTTCCTGCAGAAGTACTTTGTAGGCGGAATGATGATCGGTTCTCTGAAAGAATAACGCAATTAAAAAAGGTATTGCCGGTTTCAAGACGCGGCAATACCTTTTTTGGTATCGATAGTTTAGCCGATATGG
>CAVGBV010000132.1:0-2295 GCA_963627615.1 Alloprevotella sp. | reverse complement strand
CCGGAGCGCTCTTTGAAAGGTACGTCGCCGAAGCCGCTTGAAGCCTTCTGAAAAAATATTTTAGTTTTTTTCTGCTTTTACTCTTGACTTTTGCGGTTGTCGGAAGACTCAAGATCCCGGTAACGGAAGGAATCAAACGTAGCCTTTAGAGGCGTCTGACCTGCGTGAGCGTACATGCCGACCAGAGGACCGGTAAAACGCTTGCCAGGAACGCCCTCGTCGCACAGGTATTCCACATGGGGGAGTTCAACCGCGGCGGAGTAGGTACTGCCATCCAGGCTGAAGGAAAAGCTGCGGTCAAAGATATGGACAGTCACGCGCAGCCAGATACGGGAGGTGTCCGCAGGCAGTTCAGCCGCCGGGTGAAGAATCGTCTGGTCGGCGATCTTTTCCAGAACCTGAAGCCGCAGACGGCCGTCCGGCATACAGAACACGCCCCACTTGATGTAGGTCAGCTCATCGTAATAGCTGACCATACCGGCACTCTGCCCGGGGACAAGAGCGGGAATCTCCATTACGCAGTCAGCAGTGCAGTCCACGCCTGTCTGACGGCGCAGAAGAATATTTTTGGCATGGATGGAATCCAGGTCCTCTTTGCTTCCCTTCAGGGTTACCTTACCGTCGTGAATCTGATATCCGTCCGGTTCCGGAGAACGGGGGAACATCCAGGTATGGAACAGAGTCTTCTCATCAAAAGCATCCGGTTCCTCCGGCCAGAGTGTTTCCGGGAGGTTTGGACGAATCTGAAGCGCGGAGGGACCCTGTAGGCGATTGGCCATCGGCCATCCGTCGGCCGTCCAGGTTACGGGATCCATAGCGGTCTCACGGCCCAGGATCGTACGGACGGTGCCGTCCTGCGCCAAGTATTTGCGGCCGCACAGATAAGGCATATACCAGGTGCCGTCCGTGGCTTCGACCAGATCGCCGTGACCGCAGCGCTGAATACGCGCTTCCGGGTTCTTCTGTGTCATGATCGGGTTAAAAGGACAGGGCTCATAGGTGCCGCGCAGCGTCTTGCTGCGGGCGATGGTGACCATATGTCCCGGCCCGGTGCCGCCCTCTGCCAGCAGCAGATAGTAATATCCGTCCTTTTTCAGCAGATGTGGACCTTCCGGGTTGCGTTTATTATCTCCGTAGTAGAGCATTTCCGCGTCAGAGATGCGCTCAGTCGCGTCCTGATTGAGCTCCAGCATCCGCGCGCCGCGGTTCAGAAGCATGTAGCGACGGCCGTCATCATCCACAAAGAGGCTGGGATCAATTCCGTCCTCGTCGATGACTGCCGGTTTGCTGTAGGGGCCCTCCGGCCTATCGGAGCTTACGATGATCTGATGGCGGTATACCGGACCGATGTCATTGTGACGGAACGTAACGGTGATGTAAAAACGTCCTTGATGATAAGAGATGTCCGGCGCCCAGTAACCATTGCCGCCTGTGATATCATCCAGACCGGCCCATTCTGGATTGGTGATGGCATGACCGATCACGTGCCAATGGATCAGATCCTTGGAGTGAGAGACGGGAATACAGGGAAAGAATACAAAAGTAGAGTTGACCATGTAATAGTCATCGCCGACACGAAGGATAGAAGGGTCAGGGAAAAATCCGGAACGAATCGGATTTTTATACATCTTGGACAGAGGCGCCCCGACAACGGACTCAAAATACGCCGTCAGTTCGGCATGCCCCATGGAGTCAGCGATTTCGTAGGGCGTATTCAGATCGATATCTCCGGCGACCGGCGACATACCAGCCTTTTCCACCAGATATTTGCAGAGCTGTGTATGCCCGGACTTGGCGGCATAGTGCAGAATACCCCGCTGGCGCGCGTCTCGAAGATTCAGACTGACACCGGTGTATTCCAGCAGATAGCGGACGATGGCTTCGCGTCCCAGCTCGGCGGCCCAAAAGGTCATGGGAACCCCATCTTCGGTTGTTTCGTGGACCAGCCGCGGTGTCGCCTGCAAAAGCTCCCGGACCCAGGCCAGATTATCATTTAGGATTGCTTCCTGAATTGCCTGCATGTTTTAACCCCCTGAGTGTGATTTTTTATGTTTTTATATAAAAGAGTATAAATTTTGTTGGATGTTTTGTCAAGAGTTATTTATAATGGAAAAACTTTTTGGAAATGCGACAAAATTTGGCGGAAGTATTTGACTTTTTGGGGTTTTGCCTCTATAATAAGAACATCTTCAAGAAAGGGGAGAAGAGGATGGCGTTTTATTTTGATTATTATACAAAGAATTGTGGTTTTTGGGGGAATACAACGCCAGTCGCATTGGCAGAAAAGTATGGGAC
>CAVGBV010000131.1:0-2595 GCA_963627615.1 Alloprevotella sp. | reverse complement strand
GCGGTAACGAAAAGATAATAGATCACTGGAAACAACAATATCCCTCCTTACGAGGGATATTGTATCACTTTTCTGAATATTTCGCAATCATAAAATATATCTGAAAATCATAGAATCACAATTCTTCCGGCGGAACCTCCATATCGAGTCCCTCCGGGCATTCTCCATGGGGTCCCGGATGCGGTTTTCCGGTACTTCCGTACATCTCCCGTCCCTCTACGCCATATTTTCCGCGTTCTTTTTCAATCAATTCCGAGAGGAAATTCCGCACATCTTCCGGATATCGGATATTGACCAGGTGCTGACACGGCGTCGCGTCGGCCTGTACCTTGAGAATGATGGTCCCTGTACCGAAGATTCTTTGTCCCAGGGTCTTATGCAGGGAAATATCCGTAATCCGGTAAAGGAGCGTTTCATCATAGGTCGTGGATAAAAAGCCCCTCTTGATATACAGCCTTCCGCCCTGCACTGTGTACTTGGTAAAACTAAACGGAAACCACATATGATGCTTACGATCCTGCCATAGAATCTCATTGGCTTCCTGCTCGTTCATATTGCTCCCTCCTCAGCGCCGATAACGAACCGGCATCCAGATTTTCATCTCTCCGTCCCGACTCCGGTTATCCCATGCATAATATGGAATCAAACGAACCGAGATTGTACTGGTTTTCTCCGGCTTATAAGTACGGTATAAAGCATCTCCAAGAGGCTCACGAAGTAGAGCTTGTGTCCGCAATGCCAGAAGCTTTCTGCCTGTAATCTCTGCCTCTTCTGTCTCAAATTCCGTGTCGGCATCCAGAACTATACGGTCCAGTGTATCTACTTCGGCATCCGGCGTCTCCATACAATACACCAGCGGTCCACGCTCCACCGCAACCTGTCCGGCACACTCCTCTACCATCGGATGTGCTTCCGTCATGCGCGCCGGCATATCCAAAGAGATCTTTATAACCATATCTCTTGGAGAATCTACCAGAACCTCCAGATAAGTACCGGAATCCTGCCCGGAAAGCTCCCGCTTCTTGCCCTGATATTCTACATATCCGCTCTGCACCCATGCGGGGATTCGAATCATCAGCCGGAAGGCCTGATCTCCCCGGACCTCTCCTGCTCTTAGCACGATAGTTCCGTCATAGGGATACCGGGTCTCCTGCCGCACCGTAAAGTCCGCGCCGTTCTCCAACGCAACCTGCGCCTCACAGTCTCCATAGATCCCAGTCCAAACCGCATCCTTGGACAGTACATAGGCATACTGTGCGGACTCCGCAATCGTCCGCATCAGATTGGGAGGACAGCAGAAACTGCTGATCACTCCGGTCCGGTGCAGCGGCCAGCACAGCTCATAATCCAGCTGCTTAGCACGGCGCAGCATATTCTCATAAAAAAACTCTTTTCCTTCTAGGCTGATTGCCGCAAGCGCCACATTCAGCATCGTCCGTTCAATCACATCAAAATAGACCGCTTCCGGATGCAAAAGGAACATCCTGTAATTCCAGAAGATATTGCCCAGCGCCGCGCAAGTCTCATTGTAGGCGGTCACATTGGGAAGCTGATATTCATATCCGAAAGCCTGATGCATCTTCTGGTCATGCCAGAAATTGCCGTATGGGGACACACCGTTATACAGCGCTCCGACGCCGCCGGTTATATAGAGTTTTTTCTGTACACAGCTGGCCCATACCTTATCCAGCATTGTCCGCAGCGCTTCTTCTCCGGTCTCCGCGTAAAGATCCGCCACGCCTGCATATAGATAGGTTGAGCGTACAGCATGTCCCACAATCTTTTCATGTGTCCGTAATGGGATCCTGTCCTGATTATCGTCCAGACCATTCTTCACGGAGTCCCGCAGGTTGATCGACAGCTCCGCCAATTTCAGATATTCCGGATTGCCGCTTGTACGGTACATATCGATCAATCCCATATAATGCGAAGGACACACGGCCGTTTTGACCTCTCCCGTCCTGGCCGCTTCTTCATACAGATTCTTCAGATACTGCGCCGCCTTTTCCGCGATCTCCATAAAATTGGTCTTGCCCGTCATCTTATAATGCAGGCAGGCCGCTGTCAGCAGATGCCCGATATTATAGACCTCGAAATCATTGATATCCCCCTGGCGGGATACGCCATTGCCCTGACGCTCTCCGATAATCTGTTTGGTTGAAATATATCCGTCCGGGAGCTGCGCCTTGCCGATCAGTTCAATATAACCATCTAACTCCTGCAGCAGCTTCTCGTCATGATTGGCCGCCGCAATATAACTGGCGCCTTCCATCCACTTATAAAAATCTCCGTCTCCAAAGGGTGTTCCTTTAAAAGAACCCTCCTGAAGTCCTGCCGCGATCCGAAAGTTCTCTACCACGTGAAAAATCTGTGGATTCTCAAAAAGGGACCGAATGAATCCGACTGTCTCCTGCGCGCAGGTGTTATACCGGTCCTTCCATAATCCTCCTGTCCAATGGTTCTGCAAAGGCTCCATCGGCATTGCTACTGCATAAGGACTTTTGACTTGACACTTTTCCATAGCGGGCCTCCCATCATGTTTTATTTTTTATAATCCGCATTCTCTGCGCCGCATCCTTCCAGATTGATGGATGG
>CAVGBV010000130.1:0-2724 GCA_963627615.1 Alloprevotella sp. | reverse complement strand
CCAGAACCTGAGGTTCGTCCCTGCGCCGCACATAATAAGTCTTATCGGCGGTCTGCTTGTAATAATACATATGCCCGTTAGAATGACGCTTGCGGGACAGGCTCCAAGTGCCGCGGTACGAAAGGCACTTGGCGGTAACGAAAAGATAATAGATCACTGGAAACAAAATATCCCTCCTAAGGAGAGATATTATAACATTATTCTGAATATTTTGCAATCGCAAAATATATAAATAACCGCCGAGCTTCGAAAACTCCGGCGGTTGTGGTATTATCAGTAAACTTCATTTTTCATTAAGCAGGGCGGCCGCCCAGAAAAATATTTGCGAATGCTTATGCCTTTTTACGCTTTCTCTGATGAAGCGCCGATTGGATCGAATATTGAACCGCAATGGAAATGGCGATAAGAGCGGCACATTCCAGCGTCTCGATACCAACGATCGCTGCGGTCTCATATTCTTTTCCGATCAGAAAGAACATGAATCGATACATCCCATATCCGGGTACCGGATTGATAATGGATGCCGCAAAGAAAACAGTTGCCGGCGCCTTTCGCAGATAGGCAAGACGTCCAGCCAGAAAGCTGGTCAGAAGCGTCGCGAAGAAAGTCGCGGGCAGAGATTCCAGATGGAAATACAGTCCGAGCTTATAAAAGAACCAGCAGACTAGACCGCACAGCCCACAGAATAATAGATGCTTCTGGGAAACATTCAGGAAAAGACAGAAGGACATGGCGCTGAAAAAGCTCGCCGTAAGCTGAATCAGGATAGAAACCTGCAAAAATGGTCCGTTGGGATCATAGAGCCATGCGGCCGCGGCACTGCCGTCCAGCTGTACGTGGCAGATCGCTTCATATCCATGAATCATCAAGCTTGCGCCGCCGGCAATGACAATAGCAGTGATACATGCTTCCAGGGCCCGCGCTAAGCCCGACAGATAATCTCCGTAGAGGGTATCACGGATCGCGTTGGTGATCGCAAGTCCCGGGACAAGGGGCATGATGCTTCCTGCAATCACGAGATCCATATGTTCCGCGATCGGAATCACATAAGAGAAGACAACACTGAAGAGACCGACGATCATCGCACATAACAAGTCTTTGATAAAAGAGATGGCAGACAGACGATCTGTCAGAATCGTAAAACAGCCATAGATCGTCCCTACAAGCAGCGTTGCCAGAAAGTCACGGAGACTGCCGCCAAAAATCAGGCAAAAACACCCACAGGCGAGGGTACAGACCGGAACCACCACATATTTCGGATAATTCATCGGACGGGTGTTGATCTCCTTCAGTTCTGCCAAGGCATCTTCTACGCTCAGCTTACCTCCTACCAACCGTCTGGAGACATCATTGGCCATTTCGACCTTACGCAGATGATTGGAACGGTTTTGCACCCGCTTGACACTTGTAACCGGCAATATCGTAGGGTCGGACATGGAGATGACCATTCCTGTCAATGTCGTAAAAGCTTCAATCTGCGAAAAGCCAGTCGTCTTCAGAATCCGTGTGATGGTATCCTCCACACGATAGGTTTCCGCACCATTTTTCAGCATAATTTCACCGGTCAGCTGCGCTATCTGAAAAACCTCCAGATAATGTCCGGCATAGTAAGCAGTATCCATAATGTCCTCTTTGTTGCAGTATTTGGCAGCGAGCAACTGTCATTCCTATTTATTATAACGGACTTTTGCGGAAAATCAATATAAAATTGAAAAAATGGGATTGTATTCTTCGGAAGTCTTTGCTATAATGTAAGAAAAATTTTTAGGAGGCGCCGGAATGTTTGATTTTCAGGAAGTAGTCAATACCGATCCCATCCTTGCTGAAGCAATGCAGCAGGAGTTGGGGCGTCAGCGTGGCACGGTTGAACTGATCGCGTCAGAGAATTTTGTATCTAAGGCTGTAATGGCCGCGATGGGTTCTCCTCTGACCAATAAGTACGCGGAGGGATATCCGGGCAAGCGGTACTATGGTGGGTGCACTTATGTAGATGTAGCGGAGAACCTGGCCATCGCGCGCGCTAAGGAACTGTTTGGTGCGGAACACGTTAATGTTCAGCCTCATTCCGGCTCTCAGGCAAATTTTGCGGTATATTTTGCGTTTCTTAAGCCCGGTGATACGATTCTTGGCATGAGTCTGGCTCATGGAGGCCACCTGACTCATGGAAGCCCGGTCAATGTATCCGGTTCCCAATACCATGTAGTCAGCTACGGTGTCAGCGAGGAGACCGGCTGTATCGATTATGATGAAGTAGAGCGTCTGGCCAAGGAGTGCCATCCTAAAATGATCGTTGCCGGAGCCAGCGCTTATTCCCGGATTATCGATTTTGCCCGTTTCCGTAAAATCGCGGATGAAGTAGGAGCCTATCTTATGGTAGATATGGCGCATATTGCGGGACTGGTTGCCGCAGGGCTTCATCCCAGTCCGGTACCATATGCGGATGTCGTGACAACGACGACTCACAAGACCCTGCGCGGTCCCCGCGGTGGCATGATCCTGTGCCGGGAGGAGTATGGCAAGGCGATTGATAAGGCGATTTTCCCTGGAATTCAGGGAGGCCCGTTGTGTCATGTGGTTGCCGCTAAGGCTGTTTGTTTCTATGAGGCACTGCAGCCCTCCTTTAAAGAATATCAGCAGCAGATCCTGAATAACGCGCAGGCTTTAGCGCAGGCTCTGATCGAGCATGGTTTTGATATCGTTTCCGGCGCGACAGACAATCACCTG
>CAVGBV010000129.1:2559-3123 GCA_963627615.1 Alloprevotella sp. | reverse complement strand
TACTTTTCCAGTCTTGTCTGACGCAGCCATTGTGTACGATCTTCTCCCCGGCCGTGCAGCAGCATCACCAGCGGATACTTCTTGCCCGGCAGCGGACGCGGCGGCAGAAATACCTCAACGCCCACAAAGGTATGCGGACCGTCCGCATAGCTCTGAACCTGAATCCAGTTCATGCCATGACCCCCTTTTTCTATATTGATTGTCTGACTCTTTTATTATACTCTGCCCTTCGGAAAAAGGCAAGCCCTCCGGAAAAACTCCTGCCATATCAACTAAAAAGCGCTTGTTTCTCCATAAGCAATATAGTATAATGCAAGCAAGAATTCTAATTCAAAGGAGCAAACGATTCATGATTCAATTTCGCGATGGTTTTTATGCTGACGTCCGGACAGAAGATCGAAGCCGTACTACCATCTCCTACACGGCCGGCGTCCTGGAAGAGATGAAAAATCGTACTGAGCAGCGTGCTTTTCTCCGGGTTTATGACGGTAAACTCTGGTACTACGCCGCCGTTACCGATCTCACCCATCTGCAGAAGACTCTGGACGGCCTCTATGCGGCCGC
>CAVGBV010000129.1:0-2549 GCA_963627615.1 Alloprevotella sp. | reverse complement strand
GCAACCGAGAATCCGCGGATTCTGGAGGATCCGATTGTCCGGCGCTTTGAACGCAATCACGATACACTGCTGAATTTCACGGATTGTTCCGTGCGTGACATTCCTGTCAGGAAAAAGCAGGAGCTTCTGTTGTCCTATCTCCCGCTCTTGTCCGAGGACTCCTGTATCACAATGCCTCAGGGTACATATCTGGACCGGAACAGCCTCTTTCATTTTCAGTCCAGCCTGGGATCTGACATTACCTATGACTATCAGACCTGCGGTATCGCCTTCTCCTGCAGCATGGCTGAGGGTGAGAAAAAATTCTCCGGCCACTGGCAAAAGGGTGCGCTCCGATTTGAAGAACTTCAGGATATCGGATCCGACATCCGTGCCGCTATCGCGGAACAGGCGGCATTTCTCCGAAGCTCCGTTCCTGTAACACCGGGCAAATACCCTGTAGTACTTTCACCGGAGGCTGCCGGTGTCTTTGCGCATGAATCCTTTGGCCACAAATCCGAATCCGACTTTATGCTCTCCGACGAATCGATGCGTGAGGAGTGGCAGTTGGGCAAGGCCGTTGGTTCTCCCATTCTGTCCATCACTGAATGCGGTTCCATTCTCGGTTCCGGTTATGTTCCCTATGATGATGAGGGCACCAAGGCCCGCAAGAACTACCTCATTAAGAACGGCGTTTTGACAGGCCGTCTCCATAACGCGCAGACAGCGGCTGCTCTGGATGAAAACCTCACCGGAAATGCCCGCGCTATCGACTGCACCTTTGAACCCATCGTCCGTATGACCACCACCTATATCGAAGGCGGCGACCAGGACTTTGATCAGCTTATCGCCCCCATTCAAAAGGGATATTTCATCAAGACCATCCGGCACGGCAGCGGTATGAGCACCTTTACCATCGCTCCCAGCCTGGCCTATGAGATTGTGGACGGTAAACTGGGTCGTCCGGTACAGATCAGTGTATTGATCGGCTCCGTCTTTGAGACGCTGGGGCTGATCGATGGACTGACCAAAGATGTGACGCTGCTGTCCTTTGTCACCGGCGGCTGCGGCAAACTGGAGCAGATGGGGCTGCCTGTAGGATTCGGCGGTCCCTATGTCCGAGTATCATCCATGAATGTACAGTGAGGTGAAATCAATGGAAAAAGAATTTTTGACTGAAACCCGCCGTTCCGTGACGCTGAATATTACCGGCGGCAAAATTGACAGCTTCCGTGAGAAGGAGGAGACTACCGGGACTGTCCGTGTTTATGATCATGACTGTATTGGTATAGCCGGATGCCTTGGAACACCGGACGAAGAGGCTCTGACCGCCAAAGCCATAGATGCGCTGGAGATGGGAATTCCGTATCCCTGTAAATTAGAAGGGGCCCTGGTTCAAGAAGATCTGCACGAAGACGAGATCCTGCCAATTCCGGAACTGATTCCTACCATGCAGTCCTTTTTGGACCGTCTGGCGGAGAGCTGCCCTAGATTCGCCTTCTCCAACAAAATTAGTCTGAGCTATGAAAGGACGGAATACCGCAACTCTCTGGGCCGCCGTCTTGCCAGCTCCGGCAGCAGCCTTTCCCTGGAACTGCTGGTTCAAAACCGCGGCTCCGGCAATCTGTTCGATACGTATCTGGGGTATTCTGGAAGCCATTTTGATGCGGATACGCTTCTGGAGCAGTTCAAAAAACAATATGACGCATATTATACTCCGGCTGATCTGGAACCCGGCCGTTATCCTGTAATTCTGGGGACCTCTGATCTGTTCGGGATCTTCCTTCAACAGTTTGTCGGTGAGCTCTATGTCTCCGGTGCCTCTCTTCTCAGCGGCAAGCTGGGACAGAAGGTCTTTTCTGAGAAGCTGACCTTCCAGGACGATATGAACCCCGCTACCCATCCGGGCACCTGCTTCTTTGATGAAGAGGGCTGTGTCGCTCCGGATCTTCGTCCCACGCTCATCGATCAGGGTGTACTGACCGGTCTACTCACCACCAAAAAGTCTGCCGCTCAGTTTGGTCTGCCCAATCTGGGAACTACGGCCGCGGCCTACGACGGCGTCCCCAGTCTTGGATTCCATCGGTTCTATCTGAAGCCCACCGCCGCGACTCTCCGCGATCTGGTCCCCGGCAAGGCTGTATATGTCGTTCTGGCTTCCGGAGGTGATACCACACCGGAAGGGCACTTCGCGACTCCGGTACAGATGGCCTATCTCATAGATCACGGAACGCTCGTCGGCCGCCTGCCGGAACTGAATATCAGCGGTGATTTTTATGACATGCTGGGCAAGGATTATCTGGGCGCTGTCAGCGGCGATCCTCAAGAGGACAGTCTTCTGTGCGCCGTTACCATGAATGTGGAAAAGGCCTGATTCTGCCATCTCTAAAATAAACGAGGCCGTCGCCCGTCTACTTGGCAGAAGTCAAATTTCCTCTTATACATTTTATGATTGCAAAATATTCAGAAAAGTGATACAATATCTCTCCTTAGGAGGGATATTTTGTTTCCAGTAATCTATTATCTTTTCGTTACCGCCAAATGCCTCTCGTATGGTTCCTGGAGCCTGT
>CAVGBV010000128.1:0-3130 GCA_963627615.1 Alloprevotella sp. | reverse complement strand
AGATATTGTAGCACTTTTCTGAATATTTTGCAATCATAAAATATATAATAATAAGAGGAAAACTGAGTTGCCGCACTAACGTGCGACAGCTCAGTTTTCTATCATCGGCGGATTCTCTCAGCCCTTTTTTCCCTTCATCTCACGCTTTACGCTCTCGGCCGCGTTGGACGCGCGGTTCAGCATATCGTTGACTTCCCTTTCCTTCGCGGTTCCGCGAAAACGATATTGGAACTGAAAGAACAGTCCGACAATCATCAGCGGAATCACACACCAAAATCCCAAAAGCAGCAAAAGCACCAGAACCGTTACCGACAGACTGAGGACATGCTTCCCCTTGTGAAGGATATCCAGATAATTTTGATTGCCCTTTTCAATCAGTGCCGCAACAAATCCGAAGAAACGTCCGCATGCCTCTCCGAATCCCATACTCTTTCCCTCTTCTGTATTCTCTGTCCCTGCCGTATTTTTTTCTACCTTGCCCAGCTTCTCCAAATAGTCAAACGCTTCCCAGAGATCCCAATTGCATGCCTCCAGGGCTTCCTTGGCCTCTTCATAGGTCACGCCGGTCTTGAGTACCAGCTGTTCTACCATCTCATAATGCTCCATCTCTATCCCTCCTTCATGGATTACAGATCGTCTTTTTTATTATACCCCAATATATGTTTCCTGTCATAAAAAAGTGAAAAAAATTTATTTTTTCCCGCCGGATGTATAGGCGGCCGCAGCCATGTTGTGAACCAGATGCCACAACCGGAAGATGGTATCGTTTTTTCTGGAGGGATGTACCCGATTGGTCAGCAAGACAACATACAGGCCACTCTGCGGATCCACTGCCAGGCTGGTCCCTGTATATCCATTATGCCCAAAACTCTCCGGCCCCATCAGGTCTCCGAAAAACGAATTACTGTCCCAGAGCTGAAATCCCAGCCCGCGGTTTTCCTCCATACCCGGCGTATAGTTCTGCGTCGCCGCCTTCATCATGGCACGGCTCAGATATCCGTCCCCGCCTCTGGCAAGCATCCGTCCCATCTTCATCATGTCCTCCAATGTACTGAAGACACCCGCATTGCCCGAAACTCCCTGCAGTGTTCTCGCATTCTCGTCATGCACCACACCTGCCAGATACCGTTTGGACACCGGATCCCATTCCGTCCACGCAATGTTCTCCTGTGCGCCCGCATCCAGCGCCGCAGAAAGCTCTGTAAAGGGGCGATATCCTGTCTGCGTCATCCCCAGCGGCTCAAATACCCATTCTCGGGCCATCTGATCCAGTCCTTTCCCGCTGATGCTCTCCAGAATCCGTCCCAGGACAATATATCCCATGCAGCTATAGACGACATGCTTGCCCGGCGGACAGAACAGGGGTCTGCGAAGGATACAGGCCGCGGCTTCCTCCGGACGCCGTATCAGTGTCTCCAGCTTAAAATCCGCCTGAAACCCGCCTGTATGCGTCATCAGCTGACGAATCGTTACGTCCTTTTTATACACCGGGGCCGCCATAAAATCTCCGATCCTGTCATTTAAGCGCAGCATCCCATTCTCAATCATATAAAATGCTACCATGGACGTCGCCATGACCTTGGTCAGGCTCGCCATATCATACAAAGTATGCGTATCTACCGGTCTGGCCTGTTCAGTTACACTGGTATTTCCAAA
Source organism: Alloprevotella sp. (assembly GCA_963627615.1). Taxonomy (GTDB): domain Bacteria; phylum Bacillota; class Clostridia; order Lachnospirales; family Bianqueaceae; genus Faecimorpha. The sequence continues at coordinate 1,474 of CAVGBV010000128.1, read as the reverse complement.
GGCAGACTGTACGTATACACGGTTCATACTGCCGATCCCAATCGCCGCAGAGTGGATATCTCCGCGTTCTACCGCCTGCCGTACCACCTGCTCAATCTGTTTCCACGATGTCATGCTATACCTCCTTGGTAATTCTCTGCTGTTACGATGAACCGGCAGGCCCTGATCATAGGACCTGCCGGTTTTCTCCGTGAAGCACTTACGTTTTCATTACTTTACGATAAACGAACAGTACACATCGTCCCATTCGCTGGTTCCCTTGATCGAGAAGCGGACACGGTATGTTCCTGCTTCTGCGGGAATCGTAATCGTCACGGTGGTTTTACCGCCGTTTACGGTACCGTCCGAGCCAGACACTACAGTGAAGTTCTTCAGTGCCATTTGCTTTTCCACCCAGTAGGCAACTGCCGACTGATTGGTTTCAACCGTAAAGCTGATGGTATGCTCGCTTCCTGCCGCAAGTACCTGGCTATTCGATGCCGCTGCCAAAACGGCGGTCATCGACGGTAAAGGAATCGTATATGGGAAAAATTATTAGCATTGACGAGATCAACCGTGCCGCGAGGGAGGGAAAAGACGATTTGGTCTTTGAGCTTTGCAAGGTCTTTGACCATGAGAGCTACTTTGATCCGATCTTTGACCCGCCAGAGTCCTTTTTGCAGGAGTGCGAGACCTATTGGAGCAGGAGAAGCCCCTTCTGCAAAACCGTGGAGCGCAAGATTGGAAACACGTGGTACACCATTGAAACCGTCTGCGATGGAAATGAGCCGCTTACCGCCAAGGTAAAACGGCTCATTTTTTCTGACCGGGAGGTGGCTTGTTAATGACAGTGACACAAAACTATGGTAATATAATTCCAAGCACACCGATTCTGTCGGCTGACCCGAACGTGAAGGAGGACGTTATGACGGATCAGCAAAAAATTACGATACTCTACTGCCGCCTCAGTAATGAGGATTCGCAGGATGGCGAGTCGAACTCGATACAGAATCAACGCGAGCTTTTAACCAAATACGCACAGGATCATGGCTACACAAACCTGAAAATTCTGGTGGACGACGGTTACACCGGCACAAACTTTCAGCGCCCCGGCGTACAGGAGGGCTTTGAACTGGTAAAGCAGGGATTGGTGGGCTGCTGGCTCTGCAAAGACCTATCCCGCTTTGGTCGTGATTATCTGACCGTAGGCCAGTACACCGACATCATCTTCCCCAGCTACGATGTGCGGTTCATTGCCGTCAATGACGGCGTGGACAGCAGCGCGGGGACGGAGAAGGCTTTGCCGCGATCCGTAACCTGTTCAACGAGTGGTATCCGCGCGATACCTCCAAGAAAGTCCGTATCAGCCTGCATCAGCGCGGCACCAGCGGCAAGCATCTCGGCAAGCCGCCCTACGGCTACCGCTGCGACCCAAACGACAAGGACAAGTGGATTCTGGACGAGGAAGCCGCGCCGGTTGTCAAGCGCATCTTTG
>CAVGBV010000127.1:1380-3221 GCA_963627615.1 Alloprevotella sp. | reverse complement strand
TTTCAGTGAGTTGACGGTAGGCGATTATGTGGTCCATGAGACACACGGCGTAGGAATCTATCAGGGAATCGTTCAGTTGGATTCCGACGATGCCTGTAGGGACTATTTTAAGATTCTGTACCGGGACGGAGGGGTGCTCTATGTACCGACAACCTCTCTGGATCTGCTGCAGCGCTATGTGGGCGGAGAGGACGCCAAACCGAAAGTAAACCGCCTGGGAGGTCAGGAATGGCAGCGTGCCAAAAATAAAGTCAAAGAGTCGGTTGCCAAGCTGGCGGAGGACCTGATTCAGCTCTATGCGGAGCGGGAAGCCCGGCAGGGATTCGCTTTTTCCAAAGACAGCGTATGGCAGAGGGAGTTTGAAGAGAGCTTCCCGTATGAAGAGACAGAGGATCAGCTGAATGCCATTGAAGATACCAAGCATGACATGGAGAGCCATAAGATTATGGATCGCCTGATCTGCGGCGATGTCGGCTATGGTAAGACGGAGATTGCCATCCGCGCCGCATTCAAGGCGGTGCAGGACGGTAAGCAGGTAGCGATTCTGGCTCCGACCACGATTCTGGCCCAGCAGCATTATAATACATTTACAGCCCGAATGCGGGAGTATCCGGTGCATATCGATCTGCTCTCCCGTTTCCGCACGAAAAAACAGATTGCAGAGGCACTTCGGGGCGCGGCGGTCGGAACCGTGGACATTTTGATTGGAACCCACAGGATTCTGTCGAAGGATGTAAAGTTTAAGAATCTGGGGCTTTTGATAGTAGACGAGGAGCAGCGCTTCGGTGTCAGTCATAAGGAAAAGATCAAAGCGCTGCAAAAGGATGTGGATGTTTTGACGCTGACGGCGACACCGATTCCAAGAACGCTTCATATGAGCATGTCCGGAATCCGGGACATGAGTGTTCTGGAGGAACCGCCGCAGGAGCGGCATCCGATTCAGACCTTTGTCATGGAAGAAGACGAGGAGCTGATCCGCGAAGCGATTTATCGGGAAATCGGACGCGGCGGACAGGTCTTTTTCCTGTCCAACCGAGTTCAGAATATCGAGCAGCAGATGCTCCGCGTGCAGAAGCTCGCGCCGGAAGCCAGGGTTTCTTTTGCGCATGGACAGATGTCAGAGCGTGAGCTGGAGAACGTGATGATGGAATTTGTCGAGGGGGAGATCGATGTGCTGGTCTGCACGACCATCATTGAGACTGGGCTCGATATCCCCAATGCCAATACAATCCTGATCGCCGATGCCGATACGATGGGGCTCGCGCAGCTGTACCAGCTGCGGGGACGTGTCGGACGTTCGGACCGGCTGGCATATGCGTATTTTATGTACCCTAAAAACAAAGTTTTAAAAGAAGTCGCGCAAAAACGCTTGGAAGCCATCGGAGAATTTACGGAATTTGGTTCCGGCTTCCGGATTGCCATGCGGGATCTGGAGATCCGGGGCGCCGGCAATATTCTGGGAGCAGAACAGCACGGCCATATGGGCGCGGTAGGATATGAGCTATATTGTAAGCTCCTGAGAGAAGCGATGGAACAGCTGAAGAACACGCCGGTACGTCCGACCTTCGAGACGACGATGCGGATCGGGGTGGACGCGTATATTCCATCGACTTATATATCCAACGAGGCACAGAAGCTGGAAGTATATAAGAAGATTGCGGCGATCACCAATGAAGAGGAATATCTGGAGATGCAGGAGGAATTGCTGGATCGTTATTCCGATATGCCTGCTCCGGTCGGAAATCTGGTGGATATCAGTTTCCTCAAGGCACTGGCCAACGATTTGGGGGCCGATAGTCTGGAAGAGGACGGAAAAGAACTCCGGCTGCATTTCCGTAAGG
>CAVGBV010000127.1:0-1329 GCA_963627615.1 Alloprevotella sp. | reverse complement strand
CCTGAAGCTGGTGCCCCAGATGGGCAAGGGAGCGAGGATCCTTCCGAAGGAGGACACGCTCCGTATCATTCTGCCGTTTCCGGTAGAGAAAAAAGAAAAAGATTCTGTTCGGCTGGTCCGCATCCGCAGGGTGTTGGAGCAGCTGGGAAAAGCCAGGCAGGAAGGAGCGGCGGAACATGAAAATCCATAAATGGAGCATTTACGGATGCGTGTTTCTGTTTCTTTTTCTTAGCGGATGTAAGACTTCTCCCGTCTTGACGGTGGGGAAGGATGAAATCAGCGCGGAACAGGCCCGAATCTATCTGGCGCTTACCTTACAGGAGTATGAGCAGCGCGGCGGAAATGAGATCTGGAATATGAAGATCGGCGGAGAGAGCGCCTACGATGCCGCCTGTGAGGCAGCGCTCTCTTCGATGATACGCAATCGTGTCGTATTGGAAAAGAGGCATACGGCAAAGCGCACGATTACGCAGGAAGAGCAGGAGGAGATCGACCAGGCGGTGGACAGGCTGTATCAGCGGCTCGGCGCGGAGACGCTGGAGGCGTGGGGACTCACAAGGGAACAGGTTGAAAAGCTCATTCAGGAAGAATATACGGTATGGAGTTTCCTGAGCCAGATGGATTACGAGGCTGATCAGACCGAGGTGGAGCGCCAGGTTGAAGAATACTTTGTCTGGTATGATCATCTGAATGTTGAAGAGTACATGCAGAAAATCTGGCTGGACGCGGTGGTGATCTATACAGGACAATGGATCGGCGGCGAATGGGTGGAATACTCTGCCGAGGGGAAGGAAAGACAGAGGCAGCAGGCGGAACAGGCCGCGGAAGCACTTGCCTCTGGTACGGACTTCGAAGAGGTACGGAAGCGATATAGCGAGGAAGAAACGATCCGTTTTGCGGCTCCGTTCAGAGAGGGCCTGATTCAGAATGATGTCGGCAGTGTCTTTTATAAAGGGCAGTTGGAGAGAAATCTCTGGGAGCCTTTGTTCCGGATACCGAGCGGAGAGTATTCGCAAATTCTGGAGAGCCGATATGGGTATCTGATTGTCAAGGTGCTGGGATTTCCGGATACGGAAGACGATGCGCAGAGAATCTATCAGCAGAAACTGGAAACAGAACGGGAACAATACCGTCAGAATGTTTTGGAAGCGGAGACGTACAAAGGGATTCTGGCAATCGTCGAACAGTGGCAGGAAGAGACAGAGGTCCATATAGACGCAGCACAGTGGCAGAGAGTCACGGAAAGCCTGAGACAGTGGATAGAATCATAAAAAATGATTGCAAAATATTCAGAAAAGTGTTATAATATCTCTCCTTAGGAGGGATATT
>CAVGBV010000126.1:0-3284 GCA_963627615.1 Alloprevotella sp. | reverse complement strand
TTTGCAGCACAACGGTCTGGAATAGTCCGTATTCTCCAAAATCCATGCTGCCGGAAATCGAGGACTTAGGTACGATTACAGTGTTGGGGGTGAACGCGTAGGGGTTCTCTGTCGTATAGTTCCAGGCGTTGGATAAGGTATAGATACCGGTGATGGTATAGGTTTCCGGCTCCAGAAGAGAAGTGCAGCGGGTATTGTAATAGGGGGAGGGTTCTGCCAGACCGAGATTATCATGAATATAGGTCTGATAAGGATTGCTGTAATCCCCCTGTTGGTATTGGACGGTCAGGGTATCGCCGACCTTCAGACCGCATCGGCGGGCCATATCGTAGTTGATAAGGCATACCTTAGCGCCGCTGGCGAGTTCTTCTTCTGTAAAATCCTGTCCCTGACGAACCCGGGCGTATTGTCTCGCAAAGTCCGCCAGATACATGGTCTTGTCCACACCCAGTACCGGGAATGTCTTATTGTTGGTATTCAGATTGTCCAGAGCTTCCTGCCATAGGGCGCCCTGGGAGCTGTTTAGGAATTCTTCCGCTGTCCCAGTGAGATGAGCAATCGTAGGTACAGAATAGCGGGCGGCGTATTCCTCTTGCGTGCAGGTGGTATCACTGCCGTCCGAGGTGCGGATGGACCGGGTCTGCAGGAGCTGACCGGCATCATCATAATAAGGGAGAGTTCCCAGGTCGATAGCTGTCAGAGAGGCAGATCGGATACCGGCATATTGACTTTTGGTCAATGGGATGACTTTATGGCCAAAGCGGTAGGTAGCTACCGTATAGTCAGAATCAGGAGCATATTCTTCATAGGAATCAATAATGTACTGCGGCAGCTTTTCCAGCTTGTCCGGCTCGAATTGAGTGATGGAGGGATAGCCAAACAGGTGGTTCTGTTTGAGGGCCGCGCGGACCTCCCAGTCCCGATCGTCATAATCTGAGCCATAGACCAGATACCGTTCGCCGGAACGCAGACGCAGAGAAGAAAGAGAAGCGGCATCGGGAAGAACGAGTGAGACCGTAATGGTAAAGCCGGTGGGATCTCCAAAGTTCTCTTCCATCCCCAGTACCTGAGTGACCGTTCCGGTGAGCGAGACAACCGTCCAATGGGAGACTTGTTCCATCGCGGCAGGAGGAAGGTCAAGCTGGACATCCTCCGGTGAAAGGATGGTGTAGCTGTCCAACTCGATTTCCAGAAGCGCGCAATCATAAGGGCGGCCAATATCGGAAGCCAGGGAATTGGTACTGCGGGTGTGGCGGACATAATAATCCGGCTGCAGCTGCGGAATATAAGCGGAAGCCAGGGCGGTATAAGAGACGCATTTGACCTGATCTGGATAGGTCTCTTTCAGAGACGCGGTGAATTCCCTGAGGTTGTCCGGATATTCCGTATGCAGGATCTGATAAGTGTAAGGAATGGCAAAGTCCGGCTGTGTAGGAATAGGATAGTATACATCCTCCACTGTTTCATATTGATAATAGAGCGTAGGCAGTCCCACCGTGGTAAACTGGTATTCCAGCGCTTTTTCCGCCCGGCCGGCAGCATCGGCCTGCTCCAGGCAGACACAGAAAATAGATACCGCGAGGGAGAAAATACAGATGCCGATGATGGTTTTCATGGGTCTGCGCAAGGCCTGAAGAATGGACTTCATATGCCGACACCTCCATAATAAGTAGAAAAAAGACATTTTTTCCAGTATACATGGTAGAAAAATAAAAGTCAAGCCATTTGCCGTAAGTATGAAAAAGCCGGCACTGACGAATGCCACGGACTGATAACGAAGTATTAAACCAAACAATTTATCAGGTATGACAGATGAAGAACAGAAGCCAATCGGGATATGGGGGCAGCGGCATTTACACTATCTGAAAAATCACCGCAAATTACTCTATATCAATTTGTTGACAAGCAGTAAATTAAACAGCCATCGTGCGGATGTGGACCGGCAGACTGAGGAACTGTTTGAGATGCTGGTAAAGCAAATGTCAGAAGCAAGAGCTTTTGAAGTCGTGGTGGCGGACTTTATACAAAAATGAGCAAAAAGAGGAAGGGAGTGCGGCGATTTGCACTCCCTTCCGGCTTTTATTCGCTTATTCATGGTTTGTCCGTCTGCTCTTTTTCGCTCCATAAGATAAAATCGTCGCACCAATGTGACGTTAATGTGTGATGTGATATGATTAAAATAATTAAGAAGAAAATCAATATGAGTGATGAACTCAAAACCAAAATCGATTGGTCTTGGTTATTCTAACATAAAGAGATAAATTATTCTAATTTATCGTGTTCTTTCCTCTATATCATTTATAATTTTTCTTTCTTCTTCTGATAATTTCCAATCAATTGCACCAATATTATCTTTTACTTGTTTAACATTTCTCATTCCAGGAATAGGAATAACATCAACATCAGGATTTGTAAGTAACCAATTTATAGATACTTGTGCAATTGTCTTGTTATGTTCTTTTGCTATTTTATCAAGTTCTATCATTAATGGTTCCATTCTTTTAACATCACTTTCTCTTGGACATGAAAATAGCCTCTTTATGAATGGAACATTATCATTTCTTTCTTTTGTTATATCTAAATGTCCAAAATATGATGTCATTTTATACATAAATGGTACTTTTTTGTTTCTATATCTTCCTGTTAGCGTACCTTCAGCAAGTGGAGCATACGGAATAATTGATATTCCATATTTTTTACAAATATCAAACACTCCATTCGTTTCTGGATACCTTCTTAATATATTATATCCTACCATTACAACTGCCAAAGGTATATCATATTTTTTTAGTGTTTGTATTGCTTCTTCTATTTGTTTAGCTGAAAAATTACATACACCTATAGCTTTTATTTTATTTTCATGCACTGCTTTTGCCATGATTTCCATATAATCAGAAATGCTGCCTTTTTTAGGTGGTACATGAATTAAGTATAAATCAATGCAATTTACTCCTAATCTTTCTAAACTTCCATTAAGTGCTTCTTCTAGTGCTCTTGGTGAACTTTTATCTACATATTTTCTTTTTTGTGTTAAAGGATTCATTTTTGAGGGAGGTGCAAATTTCGATGAAATCAAAATCTTTCTACCATCTCTTTTTTGAAATTCCCCTAATAATCTTTCTGATTTTCCGTTTCCATATATTTCAGCTGTATCAAAAAAATTTATTCCATTGTCTAGACAAGTTTTATATGTTTCAAAATATTTTTCCTTTTCTTGTTCATTTTTCGGTAACCATATCATTGTTCCGACACCTATTTCTGGTACTTGTACATCTGTTTTACCC
>CAVGBV010000125.1:2500-3572 GCA_963627615.1 Alloprevotella sp. | reverse complement strand
ATACAGTGGGAGATGATTCTCACGCAGCTTCTGCTCCATATCCGGCCAGGGAGCAAATGCCCTCTCGCAATAGACATTGGGCATCTGATTAAAATCACCATATAAAAGCTGAAGCCCGAGATGGGACATGCCGATCTCGTATACGTCTGGAAAACAGAACGCAATCCGGACCGGAGTGGTTGACGGATCCTTCATAACAGAGTTGACTTCTCCGCCGATATAACGGGAAGGTTTTTCAACCTGTAATAGAATGGGATCCGGTATGGAGACTTGACTCATAGAAATCCTCCTCTATAGGTTCATGGTATATTTTGAAAAAGCTGAAACAGATCCGTCAGCTGTAATGTTTTGGGTGCGATTGACTGCATGAAAAAAGCGATCCATTCCGGATGAACGGAACGAATGATCCAGCCCGCAGCTAAAAATGCGGCGGACAAAGCGGCCTGCAGCCAATGGCAGAATACGAATGCCGGCTCATCTGATGCCGGACGCAGGCGGTGGCTCGAATGTATCATATTATAGGACTCCTTCGATCATCTATGATACAATGTACGCGGGAATATCATAAAAAGAACCTGCAGATTTCCACAGGTTCAGGACAAACAATTTTAACGATACATATTCCGCCAGTCGAGATCGCCGTTTTCCATTCCCAGTACAAGCATCTCAGCGGTTGCGAGATTGGTTGCTATCGGGATGTTATGCATATCACATAATTTGATAATAGGAGCGACATCCGCTTCCCTTTCAGCTCCTAAGGGATCTCTCAAGAAGATCACAAGATCTATATCATTATTCGTAATCTGCGCACCCATCTGTTCAAGGCCGCCAAGAGGGCCTGCCAGATATTTGTGGACATGCAGATTCGTTACCTCCTCGATCAAACGTCCCGTCGTTCCGGTAGCGTACATCGTATGCTTACTGAGAATGTGACGATACGCAATACAAAAATTCTGCATCAGCTTCTTTTTGTTATTGTGTGCTGCCAAAGCGATGTTCAACGTGAATCCCTCCTTATATGTTTTTATATTTAGCGTTCTGTGTCCGAACGCCTGCGTACACGTTCATGACA
>CAVGBV010000125.1:0-2490 GCA_963627615.1 Alloprevotella sp. | reverse complement strand
GACCAATGCCTGCCATATTGGAGACCAGTGAACTAAGACCATAACTCATAAACGGCAGAGGAATACCGGTATTTGGCAGCATGGCAGTCGTGACACCGATGTGAATAAAAGACTGCATGGCAATCCAGGTGGCAACTCCCACACACAGAAGTTTTCCATACAAGTCCCCTGCTCTCGATCCAATCCAGAGGATTCTGCCGACCAACAGAATCAGCAGAATAAACATAACACTGCAGCCGACAAATCCCAATTCTTCGCCGAGAATACCAAACAGAAAATCCGTCATCGGTACAGGTACAAGGCCGCTTCCGTTAAAGAGTCCCAACCCCTGCAATCCTCCGGAACTAATCGCGTATTTAGAACGTAGCGTTTGATAGGCGTAGCTTTGTGCGTAGCTCTCCGGATCAAAGAAAGCCCAGATTCTTGTCGCCTGATAATAATTCAGGATCTTCGGCCCCTCCGGATTGTATGCATCGGTGAGAAGAACATAGAGAACAATTGCGATAACCAATAACGCTGCCGCAATATATCTCCAGTCCAATCCGGATACAAAAATCATGGCTGCGCCAATACAGACCATAACCATTGAGGTGGACAGATCCGGCTCCTTGATTACAAGAAAAACCGGTACCGCAAGCAAAATCGCATAGATCAATAAAGTAGAAAACTTACCTATACTCTCTGCATGGAGATCACAAAAACGGGCCAACGCGACGATCATCAGGAATTTCGCAAATTCAGATGGCTGAAGATTAAAACCGCCGATAAACGGAATCCAGCGCCTTACATCTGCTTCCTCTCCCGCATCCGAGGTACCGACTCCAATCAGGAGAACCAATACCAATAAGAAGATCATTCCCAGATAAGCAGGAACAGACAGAAACTTCAGCAGCTCACGACTCATAAAGAGTACAACAAAGGCAATGATCAAACCCAAAACGAGCCCCATCAGCTGACGCGTCATAATCGGACCGATAGAAAAACGTTCCAGATCCGGTTCCCAACCGCCGGCACTACCGATCATGACGATGCCCATAAGCGTCATCAATATTACAAGGCTCAGCAAGGTAAAGTCAATCCTGCTCAGAATACGTCTCTCTTTCATCAGTATAACCTCTTCACGCAAATTTTGCAAGTCTAAAATGATAAAAAACCGAAAATTATTTTTCTTTTTATGATACTATTGCATAATATGCTTCTGCCAGACGCACAAAAGTATCTATGGCACGGGAAGAACCTCCACCGAACGGAATGACAATGGTTACGGTAATATCGGGGTCTTCTACATTGGTATACCCCGTGAACAGAGCATGGTCCGGACGATCATTCAATTCCTGCGCCGTACCGGTTTTACCGGCTAAAGTAATTCCACTGCGCTCCATAAAATCCGACAGTACACTGGTAGAGGCAGCCATGGACACCATTCCCTGACGGACAGTGTCAAAAGTGGATTGGGAGACATCGGCCTGACGCACCACCGGCTCGCTCTGATAGAGGACTGTCCCGGAATAGTCTACAATGCGGTCAACCAGATACAGATCATATACCGCGCCATTTTCTGCAAGAGTTGAGGTGTATCGGTTGATATTGGCCGGCGTATAGGCATTGGTACCCTGACCGATAGCACTGCGGACCGCATCCTGCGTAGAACTTACCGGCGTAGCTTCCGCTAATTCAATTCCGGTCAGTTCACATAATCCCAGCTCTTTGGCGTACCTGGTGAGCTTGGCCAGACCAACAGCGTCATTAAATTCTTCATTAACGGGATCGGACAGACGGTATCCCATTGTATAGAAGTAATAATTACAGGATACACGGAGCGCATCGACGACATTGATACTGCCGTGGCTCACGGTGCTGTGGCATACAGGTTTATCTTCGCTGTTAGCCAGCATAAAACGATAAGCATCGTAGATGGTTTCCTGGGCATCCGTTACTCCGTATTCCAACGCGGTAACAGCGGTACACATCTTATAGGTAGAGCCGGGAGCTCGAGTCTCGAGCAAGGCCCGGAATAAAAGCGGCGAAGAAGCATTATTGATGATCTGTGAATAATAGGTGGCGTCAGAGGTGATGCGGTTGTTATCATAGGAGGGATAACTGACCATAGCCAATACCTCTCCGCTGTCCGAATCCGTAATGACCGCACTGCCGCTGCAGGGATCCAGATTGATATCCGAGGGTGTGATCTCATTCTGACGAATCTTCTGAATGAGTACAGCTTCAGCGGTGATGTATCCGGAACGCAGGGAATCACGGGTTCCGTCAGAAGCATCCAGAACGCCTGCATCGTATAACAGCAGTAAAAATTCTTCTTCTGAATAAACACCGGATTTTAAAAGACGTCCATAGAGGATCTCCTGAAAAGAGGTGTTTTCTTTTAATTTTTCCATTTCCTGATGGACAACGGTATCGATGATAACATCAACATCCATCTCGTGTTCCAGACCGTATTGTTCCAGATCCAGCATGTTGTTGTAGATACAGTAC
>CAVGBV010000124.1:0-3881 GCA_963627615.1 Alloprevotella sp. | reverse complement strand
GAAACTACAAAACTCATGACATCCGCCTCGGCGAGAATCTGATTATCACAAGCTCCCATAGACACTTTCAGGCTCCAAGGATCCTCTGGCAATTGGTCATCCGTGGAGTTGTGTCAGCCTCAAAAGCTAGAAAGCTGATCAAAAAGAACAAAAAATGACATTTCTTATTATTGGTCCGTCCTTCCCCAGAAGTCCGTCCCTCCACGAAAAATCTACCAGATTTTCTTGAAAATCCGGAGAATTCTGGTACACCCAGGAGTCTCACACTCCAAAGTGTACCAGAATTTTTCAAAAAATCAGAGGGAACCTATAAAACTCTGGTACACTCAAGAGCCTCTTCCTCCCAAGTGTACCAGAATTTTTCGAAAATCTAGAGAAAACTATAGAATTCTGGTACACTCAAGAGCCTCTTTCTCCCAAGTGTACCAGAGTTTTTCAAAAATCGAAAGAAAACCATAGAACTCTGGTACACCCAGGAGCCTCATTCTCCAAAATGTACCAGAGCTTTGGTATACCCCATTTCTCTGAAGTTATTTTACTCCGTAAAAGATTCCTTTTTTGAAGGATAGGAAAATCGGCAATCCTGAAGCAAAATTTAAAAGGCCGCCAATTATGATCCACACAAGCTCGGATGAAACGTCTGCATATGTCACAATCTGGAATCCTCCGATAATAGCGCCCGCAAGTCCCGCGCAAATGATCATGCCAAAACTGAAATTCTTTTGATATCTTGTAGCAATTTCCTTTTCGTGTATTTTGTTCAGGTAAATAATATAGGCAACACCAAATATAACACCAGCCAGCGCAACGAGCGCTATATAGTCCAGCACATGATGAAAACCGTTTCTGCAAAAGTAGAGAATCCCTGCTATAAGATGCATGATCCAGCCGATATCACTGAACAGCCCTAATATCAGAAATGGAATATCCGGCATCATAGCCGTATAGCGGATGCCCTGTTTCCCTTCTCGCTGGAGCTGTTGGATATGTTTTTCTGTTGCTTCTCTTTTTTCATGCAGGATTTCTTTTATTGTACTCATAGAAAATCTCCTGTTCCCATTTTAATTAAAAAAAGAACCTTCCCTTCTGCCTAAACAAAAGAGAAAGCTCTCCGTGGACGAGAAGGGATTCGAACCCTCGACCTCCGCGATGCGAACGCGGCGCTCTCCCAACTGAGCCACTCGCCCTGATCCATAGGGGACTATGTAAACAGGGGATGCAAGCATCCCCTGCCCAGAATGCCGACGCCTGAAATTTGATCCCTAGCAAATGCTAGGTGGGTGTTCGCAGTATCTACGCTGCCCTCCCCTGCCTGCATAACAGGAATTAGCTTGAGGCCCGGCATTGTAGGCTAGCATTAGAACTCCCAATCTCAAGGTGTAGGTTCAAATATACAAGCTATCGTACACCCCAGGATGTGGATATATTATACCTCAACTTCCTGAAATATGCAAGCTTTTTATGAAAAAAATCATACTTTTTTTGACATAATTCGAAAGCGTTCCAGTGTATACCCAGATGGGACCGGACACTTCAGTTGAAATTTTTCTGTCTCCAGATCATACTCCAATTCTGCCGTTTTATCTATAGAATCCAGCACCACAGAAAACTCCTTGGTAACAAGGTACCCTGCCACAATCAGCCTTCCCTTCCTTGGCAGAACGGGCGGTGTTGTATGTTCCGTCAGGTTTGCTCTGGCGCGGCGCTCCAGCTCCGTACGCTGATTTGGTGTAATATTCCCCAGATGCGAACGGGTTCCGACGCCCTTCAGTTCGCAGTACTCGATCAGCGATTCTTTTCCAAGCTTCTGAGCCTTCTCCAGATAGCGTACCGCATGTTCTGAGGGAACCCGTATATCGGTCTCCCCATGGGCTATATACAGCGGCACCATGAGATTTTCTACGGTTGTAATACCGCTTCTTGCCGCATAGGCCATCGGATTCTCCCTGGGACTGCAGCCGATCCATACATCCATCTCATCCCGAAACTCCCCCACGGTATCCTTTTCATACCACAGGGCATAGTCAGAAATCCCATACAACGCATTGACCGCTGTAAAAAAGTCCGGAAACTTTCCCGCAATCGCGTAAGCATTTCCGCCCCCGCCGCTGCCTGCTTCAAAATAAACGATCTCCGGATCCGAAATATATTCCGCATACATGCGGCGCGCATATCGGACCGCGTCTATGACATCCCACAATTCATAGCCATTACAATCCGGCCGACCCGTGGAAAAGGCTCTTCCTCGCATATCCACCTGAACGATCAAAAACGGCTGATCCTCTCTCGGCTCCTCCATATATTCAAAGGGCTCCGCGGACATATGCCATCCATGTGTCATCGCCAAGATGTATCCCGGACGCTCCGGTTTGATAACCTTCATTGCCAAGCAAAGCTCCGGATCTCTGGAAGAAGGATAATAGATAAAATCACAATAGGGCGAATACTGATTCTTTCCCTGCGCTTCCTTTCTTTTTTCGACTCTCTGATCTTCAAATAACGACGGATCCATGGTTCTTCCTCCCATAGTCATATGCTGTTTTTATTATAGCACAGCTATGAAAAAAAGAAAAGACTTATCCTGCCTTGAGTTCCAGGCGCAGGCGATCCGCAATAAGTGCGACAAATTCCGAATTGGTCGGTTTTCCCTTGCCGTTATTGATCGTATAGCCAAACAGCCGGTCGATTGTATCCATCTTACCGCGGCTCCAGGCAACTTCAATAGCATGTCGGATTGCTCTCTCAACGCGGCTGGGCGTCGTATCGTATTTTTTAGCAATTGCCGGATACAGCTGTTTGGTAATCGCATTCAGGATGTCCATATCCTCCAATGCCATGATGATGGCGTCTCTCAGATACTGATATCCCTTGATATGCGCGGGAACTCCAATCTCATGAATCATATTCGTAACCTCTGTCTCCACGTCCGCTCTCCTCGAATCCTTTCGACGATAAAAAGTGGCAGGCGCTACCGAAACTCTACTACATTCCGGAATCGTATCTCCATAAAGCTGACGGATCCGATTGGTTAAGGACGCAAGTTCAAACGGCTTTGTCATATAATACGTCGCCCCAAGTTCAAAAGCCTTTTCTGTAATCCGGTCCTGACCCACCGCGGAAATCATAATCGTCAGCGGCATCTTCTCCGGCGGATTATCGCGAAGTCCTTCCAAAACTCCCAGTCCGTCTACTCTCGGCATAATCATATCCAAAAGGACAATATCCGGATGAAGGGTATGGATCTTCTCCAAAGTCTCCTCTCCATTTGAAGCTTCTGCCATGGTCTCCATATCTTCCTGCCGGTTGATATATTCTTTCAGGATTCCTCTGAACTCCTGGTTATCATCTGCGACCAAAACTGATAATTTACTCACTTTCTGACCCTCCCTGAGCGATTTTGTATTTCCAGTATATACCATTTTCTTCCAGAGAGCAAGAAGTCTGAGTCATTTATTTTCATTTCGTTGTTTTACATAATTTAACATATTTGTAAAATATTAGCTTTTATGCATTCTGCTTTTTGTTTTAAAAAGATGTTCCGTTTCTGCCGTCGAATCTTCGCGGCAAAAAAAGGCTGTAAAATCCGCGAATTCTACAGCCTTTTTTTCATGCCGCCTTATTATTCAGATGCTGACTAAGCATATCCTCAATATAGATGCCGTATCCTTTTCCGGGATCCTGCACCAGTACGTGGGTTACTGCCCCGATCAGACAGCCGTTCTGCATGATCGGACTCCCGCTCATACCCTGGATGATCCCGCCGGTCTTTTCCACTAATGCCGGATCCGTGATCTCTACCGTAAATCCGATATTCTGAGAAGCTATCATCGAAACGCGTTGAATTCTCGCATCATACCACTTTGGTTCCATCCCCTCCAGTG
>CAVGBV010000123.1:0-4459 GCA_963627615.1 Alloprevotella sp. | reverse complement strand
CGCAAAAACCCTATTTCGGCCGAATCGATTATCTGGAGCATGGAGAAGATGAGAGCTTTTCACTCTATATTGGGAAGCATGGGGTGCCGAATGGACCGGGGCATCCGTTGGTCATTGATTGGAGAGCGCCCATCTCGACGATTTATTACGACAGTGACGTGGGGGAGAGCTCATATCTTTCACCGGAGGACGAGAGGATTCGGGTGCGTATCGATCTGAAGCGCACATTTGAGATCGAAAACTGTAAGCTGCTTGATTATTATGATACCGATGTGATCGCGAATGATGATTTTCTGACCAAGTATCTCGGTAAGAACAAAGAGGCGGTATTGGATGAGATCATCGCAACCATTCAGAAGGAACAGAATGATATTATCCGCGATACGCCGTGGCATACGGTAATCGTACAGGGAGTCGCCGGCAGTGGAAAGACAACGGTCGCGATGCATCGTATCTCATATATTTTGTATAATTATCCGAAAAAGTTCCGCCCGGAGCAGTTCTTTGTGATCGGCAGCAATACGATGCTGCTGAATTACATTACAGGTGTTCTGCCGACATTGGAGGTGGATCATGTACATCCGATGACCATGACAGAGTTCCTGGAGAGCATGTTGGTTCCGGATTGGAAACCTAAGAAGTTCCGGTATGCGGAGGATTTTCGAACCAAAGAGGAAAAGGATGAACATGTCCGTGGGATCCGCCGTTATAAGGGATCTCTGCGATTTATAGAAGACGCGGAGAACTGGCTTAAGGCATTGGAAAAACGTCTCTTAACCAAAGAGGACGCTGTTCTGGAAGGGAAAACGATCTTTTCACAGAAAGAAGTCGAAGATTTCCGTGCTGCTTTTCCCAATATGCCTCTGCAGCGTAAGATTGATGTATTGGAAAAGCGTCTGAATAATCAGCTGAAAAATGAATACCGGGAGAGAGAATGGAGTCCGGATCGGATTCGTAAGGAAGGCGCCAGATTCCGTGCGTATTACGGCAAACCCAAGGGAAAGATTGACCTATGGGCGTATTATATGGAGTTTTTGACAGAGCGATGTCCGGAGCTTCTGCCGGATGTGAATGCCGGAGTATTGGATCTATATGACATCGCGGTATTGGCGCTTTTTAAAAAGCGCCTGCGTGATACAGATGATTTTACCGGAGTTCGCCATATTGTGATCGATGAAGCGCAGGATTTCGGAGTTTCACTCTTTATGGTGCTGCGCCAGCTCTTCCCGGAGTGTACCTATACGATTGTAGGAGATACAAGTCAGAATATCTTTTATGATTCTGGCATGAACGACTGGAAAACACTGCGTGAGAAGGTGTTTGACCCAGCCAGAGACCGCTTCTGTACCTTAGCCAAGAGCTACCGTAATACAGTGGAGATTTCGAATTATGCGGGACAGGTACTGCAGAAGTGTACCTTTGAGACTTATCAGATCGATCCGATCCTTCGCCATGGACGGCCGGTACAGGTAGAGAGTGTAGCGGATGAGGAGGAGACGGCACGACTCTGCGCGGACAGAATCCGGGAGATTCAGAGCCGTGGATACCGCACGATCGCGGTCATCTGCCGGAGTGAAGAAGAGGCAGCTCGCGCACAGGCATATCTCGAAACACGGTGCGAGATCAATACGGATCCGGAGAATTTTACCAATGGCGTCATGGTACTGCCGATTCATAGAACCAAGGGACTGGAATTCGACGCGGTTCTCCTATGGAACGCGGATCAGACAGCCTATCCTCTGGCGGACGCGCCGGCCAGGCTATTGTATGTGGCGATCACACGAGCGCTTCATGAGCTGTATATTTTCCATATGGGAAGCATAAGCCCTCTGTTGCAATAGACGGGGAAGTGTGCTACAATAGCATAGGTATGTCTCATAAGGAGAGCAGCGAGGAAAAAAGATGATGGAAGAATGTGTACATTGGACTGTACAGCAATGGAATCAATGGTTCGACTCTGCACAGTTTGATATAGAATATGAGTATCACGGCCGGGATCTGGGGGCAGAATACCATAAAGAAAATACGATCTGGAGACTGTGGAGCCCGGCGGCTCAGGACGTGGAACTGAATCTGTACGCGACAGGCAGCGATTTTGAGGAGGGAGCCGAGAAGCTTTCTACAGTCAGGATGAGCCGCCGAGAACGGGGACTCTGGTGTGTTAGTCTGGAGGGAGACTGGGCGGGCACATATTATACGTATACGGTTACCGCAGCGGGACAGAGTCTGGAGACGCCTGATCCTTATGCCAGGGCGGCCGGAGTCAATGGCCGGCGTTCAATGGTCATCGACCTGCTTCGGACTGATCCCGAAGGATGGGCGGAGGATCGTAGAGTATCGTTGGAGAATCCGACAGACGCAGTGATATGGGAAGTTCATGTTCGGGATTTTTCATGGGATCCGGCTTCCGGTATGAAGCACCGAGGAAAATACCTGGCGTTTACGGAGGATTCTACACATGTCGAGGGGCATCCGGAGCTGGAAACGGGTGTGGAATACCTCAAGCGGCTGGGAATTACACATGTTCATCTGCTGCCGTGCTTTGATTATGAGACGGTGGACGAGTCCGCTTTGGAACAGGAACAATACAATTGGGGGTATGATCCCGAGAATTACAATGTGCCCGAGGGTTCCTATTCTACCGATCCCTATCATGGAGAGGTCCGGATCCGGGAATTCAAACAAATGGTACAGGCTTTGCATAAGGCGGGTATCGGGGTGATTCTGGATGTGGTATATAACCATGTATATCGCCGGGAGACTTCTGCGTTGGAGAGGAGTGTGCCGCATTATTATTTCCGGACTTGGCCGGATGGAACCGCTTCCAATGGTTCCGGCTGCGGAAATGAGGTCGCGACAGAACGGCCGATGGTACGGCGGTATATTCTGGATTCCATTCTATACTGGGCGCAGGAGTATCATATGGATGGATTCCGCTTTGATTTGATGGGACTCTATGATGTAGAGACCATGAACCAGATCCGGCGTGAGCTGGACAGCCTGCCGGATGGCAGGAGTATTCTGATGTATGGAGAGCCATGGGCGGCGGAGCCTCCTCAGATGCGCCGAGGAGCCGTTCCGGCGGATAAAACGCATGTCAGGCTTCTGTCTGACAGGATCGCGATCTTCAATGACGATACACGGGACTGCATCAAAGGCAGTGTATTTGATATGCACAGTACGGGATATATCAATGGGGCATGGTATCAGGAAACGGCGGTTCGGCATAGTTTTACGGGCTGGGCTGGTCCATACAGTCCGGTGAAGCTGCCGACACAGACCATTTCCTATGCTTCGGCCCATGATAATTTTACTCTATGGGATAAGCTGACCTATGCGGCGCATAAGGATCCGCATGGATTTGATTTTCCGGATCCGGACTGCCTTGCGTCCAATAAAATAGCGGCAGCGATTGTATTGCTGTCGCAGGGAATCACGTTTATGCAGGCGGGAGAAGAGTTTGGACGAAGTAAACGCGGTGACGGAAACAGCTACCGTTCTCCAAGCCGGATCAATTGCCTGGATTGGAGTCGGATTGGATTATTTGCGGAGCTGACGGAATATTACAGAGGACTGATCCAGATTCGCCGGACATTCCGTCCGTTTCGATGCGCGACAGGAAAGAGTATCCGGAGGATGGTCTTTTCCAGAATTCCGGAGCCGCAGATGATTGCGTTTACCCTGCCGGGAGAGCCAGAGGATCCATGGAGGATGGCAGCGGTTATTTTGAACGCTTCAGGGGAGACTAGAACAGTGGCGCTGGCCTCCTGGGAGGACGAGCCTCTGCCGAAGCGGTGGGATGTAGTAGCGGATGCACAGCACGCGGGAGTTACAGCGCTGCGTACGATAGAGAACGATCATATTACGGTCGGCCCCAGGAGTATTCTGGTGCTGGCTGATATACGATAGGAGGAGTATGATGAGACGGCAAAGCGGTATTTTACTGCCTATTTTCTCACTTCCGTCCCGATATGGGATCGGCACCATGGGAAAATCCGCTTATGAGTTTATTGATTTTCTGGAGGCTTCCGGTCAGACTCTATGGCAGATTCTGCCGGTCGGTCCGACGGGATACGGAGATTCTCCCTATCAGTCTTTTTCGACTTTTGCGGGCAATCCCTATTTTGTAGATCTGGAAGAACTGCAGGAGGAGGGACTTCTGCAGTTGGATGAGGTACAGGAAGCAGCGCAGTCCGGAAATGTGGACCATGTCGAGTACGGTTCGCTCTTTCAGAACCGTAGGCCGCTGCTGCTGAAAGCTTCCCAGAGGGGATACGGAACCTATGGCGAGGAGGAGCGGAACTTTTACCGGGACAATCAGGACTGGCTGCCGGATTATGCACTGTACCAGGCATTAAAGACATGCTTTGGACACGCTCCTTACTGGGAATGGCCGGAAGCGGTCAGAGATCGGGATTCTGCCGCGTTAGAGGAGTATCGCGAGAAACTGCAAGAAGAG
>CAVGBV010000122.1:0-4483 GCA_963627615.1 Alloprevotella sp. | reverse complement strand
GAAGAGAAAATAAATCACTGGAAACAACAATATCCCTCCTTAGAGGGATATTGTATCACTTTTCTGAATATTTTGCAATTGTCTTATTGCACGATTCTGTAATAGGTTTTTGCTGTCATGCTGTAGACAATCGTATAGAATATGGCAAAGACAAAGAAACAACCGAGCATACACATTCCGAACAGGAAAATATTATGCATGGAAAAGAGCTTCAAAAGTCTTGTAATCAGCGGGAAGGCAAAGGATAGATGAATACCG
This sequence comes from Alloprevotella sp., assembly GCA_963627615.1. GTDB lineage: Bacteria > Bacillota > Clostridia > Lachnospirales > Bianqueaceae > Faecimorpha. The sequence continues at coordinate 4,225 of CAVGBV010000122.1, read as the reverse complement.
GCTGTAATCAGCGGCAGGAAGAAAACCATCAATACCTGAGAATGAATCGCTTTTTTCACTTCTTTATGGCTCATGCCGACCTTCTGCATGATTTCAAAGCGGGTGCGGTCCTCATATCCTTCTGAGATCTGTTTATAGTAGATAATCAAAATTGTCGCCATAACGAAGAGTATTCCCAGGAATATTCCGATGAAAAAGAGGCCGCCGTAGATCGAATTAAAACTCTTGATCCCATCGAAACGGCTCTCAACCTTGATCACCGATGGAACCTTCCCTATTTCATTCAGAATCCCATTCTCGGTTTCTTCCGAAAGCTCTGCGTCAATCCCGTAATAGTACTGAATCTCTGAGGCATTGGATCCATAGGCCTCCTTATTGTCATCCTCCAGCTTCTGCAGTGTCTGCCAATCCGGAACAACCGCGATATAACACTCTGCCATTCCCGCGTAAACGTCTCCAATATATGGAAATTCAGCGATCTGCCCCACAATTCTGTACTCTTCTCCCGCAAGGCGGACTGTCCCCTCAGAAGCATTCATCGTTAAGATCTCATGATCCTTCAGAACATAATGATTTCCGCTGATTCTATTATAATCGTCTACCGTCAAAGCAAAAAATGTCCTTAATTCAGAAGGGTCCTGGAGCGCATATACTCCCAATGTGTGCGGATACCGCTTCTGGATCATCTCCTGCCCTCCCAGATACAGAGACATCGTAGAAGAAATCATCACCAGAACCATCGTGGAAAGAATACAGATATTTCCAAGCCCAACCGCGTTCTGCTTCATTCGGTACATCATACCGGATACGGAAATAAAATGTTTGGTCTGATAATAAAAGCGCTTATTTTTTCGCAACAGCTTCAAAAAAGTAATACTTCCGGCTGTAAAAAGACAATAGGTTCCAATGATGACCAGAATTACCGCCGCGAAAAATAAAGTGAGTGCCTGCAGTGGATTGATCGTTGTCACCGCAATATAATAACCCCAAGCCAACGTCAGACACCCGACCAGGGTCAAAATCCATTTGCTTTTCGGTTCCTTTTCTCCTTTTTGATCACTATGCAAAAGCTCTATCGGATTTGTAAGACGAATCTGGCGAAGACTGTTGATGAAAATCAGAAAAAATATAAAACTAAAGAAAATAGCGGTAAAGAAGATGACGCTTCCTTGTATGAAGAATCCCATCTTTACATTTTCATCAAAGATTCTCAGTAGGATTAAGAACATGAGCTTATCCATCAGCATGCCAATCGCGAGTCCCACAACCAGACTGATCAGAAGAATATAGATTGTCTCACATGCAATCACATATCCCAAATGCCTTTTCCCCATCCCCAGAATATTAAACAGGCCAAATTCCCGTTTACGCCTTTTCATCAGGAAACTATTGGTATAGAACAAAAAAATTGCCGCAAAAACACCGGTCACGCCGACTCCAAACATCAATGTAGCCTGAATCACGCCTCCTCCGCGCATTTGAATCAAATCCGGATTCTGGGCCAGAGAAAAAATCATATAAAACATGGCAATTGTCACAATGCTGGCTAATAGATACGGAAAATAAATCTTACGGTTCTTCTGAATATTGCCTGCCGCAAGCTTCCAATAAAAGCCCTTACCCATGATGAACACCGCCTGTCGCAATCATGGTCAATGTATCCGATATTTTCTGGTACATCTCTTCTTCTGTAGCATTGCCCCGATATATCTGATGAAAAACCTCTCCATCCTTGATAAACAGCACTCTTCCGGCGCTGCTTGCCGCTTTTGTGCTGTGTGTGACCATCAATAAGGTCTGTCCCTGCTGATTGATCTCTCCAAAAAGGCGCAGCAGCTCGTCGGATGCTCTCGAATCCAGTGCTCCGGTTGGCTCATCCGCCAGGATCAATTCCGGAGATGAGATCAACGCTCTGGCGACCGCCGCTCTCTGTTTCTGTCCGCCGGAAACCTCATAGGGATATTTATTGAGAATCTCTGTAATCCGAAGTCTCTCCACAACCGGCAGAATCTTCTTCTCCATCTCTTTATACGGACAGCCGGACAAAACCAATGGCAAAAAGATATTATCACGCAGAGAAAATGTATCCAGCAGATTAAAATCCTGAAAAACAAATCCCAGATGTTCTCTGCGAAAAGCCGCAATCTCGCTCTCCGGAATCTGACTCAGATCCCGGCCGTTGAGCAGGACCTCTCCGCCCGTCGGCTGATCCAGCGCCGCAAGAATATTAAGCAGTGTAGTTTTGCCGGATCCGGGCTCCCCCATGATCGCGACATATTCCCCTTGTTCTACAGTAAAATTGACATCGGCCAGAGCCTGAACACGGCTGCCGCCAAACCGGGCCGTATACACCTTTTTCAGATGGTTTACCTCTAAGATTGACATATTGCATGCCTCCTTTTTGAATTTTTACGTCCCCTATTATAGTCAAACGGGAGAATGCCTGCTATCGAAACAGCTTACATTCTCCCGCTTATACTTATATTTCCGTAAGGCTATTGTTGGGTTCCGATCTCATAGATATCCAATCCGATGTATACTTTTGTCCCCTGTCCTTCCTGAGACTCAATATGAATCGTATGTCCCAGCTTCTCCAGGATGCGCCTGCATAGATATAGCCCCAATCCGGTGGCTCTTTGTTCTTCCCGTCCATTGTATCCGGTAAAACCTTTTTCAAAGATTCTGGCCAGATCCTCCGGTGCGATTCCTATGCCGGTATCCTGAATCACAAGACTCTGTCCTTCCATATGGATGCTGATTCCGCCGCTCCTCGTATATTTGATGGCATTGGAGAGGATCTGTTCTATACAAAATCCGAGCCACTTCTCATCGGTCAGAACCATACATGAGAGCTCTCCAACCGTCAGGGACAGCTTCTTGCGGATAAACAGCGGCGCATATTTATGAATCACGCCCTTCACAATCGGCTCCAGTGCCTGCCTGCGGATTACATAATCCGTGGATTCGCTCTCCAGCCTCTGATAGGACAGGACCATATCCACATATTGTTCCAGCCTTAGAAGCTCTCCTTCGAACTCTCCTGTACCGGCCATGAGCCGCATAGCCGCAATCGGCGTCTTGATCTGATGCACCCAGAGCGTATAATATTCTATCATCGCACTGCGGGCACGATCCCGTTCCAAGGATTCTTTTTTGGATTTTTCAAGCATCTCCGTAAGGATTCTCTGGTACTTCCACTCTATTTCTCCGGAGGGCGCCGGCAGCTCATCCAATCCTACGGTCAGATGCTGCAGTCTTCTCAGCTTGGCTTTGTAGCGTCTATAGGAGATTCCGATGGCTATAAGACCGATGCAGGCACAAAAAAGTTCTGCGTACCATACCGGTTCTGCCTCAATCTGATATAATGAAAAGATCCCTGCGTAAATCAAAGTGAACAGCAGCCAGCAGAAGATGCCTCCACGGTGCTGCCATATTCCGTCCCCTATCTCTTTCATTCTTCTACCAAATATCCCTCACCCTTTTGGGTTGTGATAAAATTCTTCAGTCCAAGCTCTTCCAGTCTCCGGCGGAGTCTCGCGATATTGACGTTCAACGTATTTTCATCTACATAGGAATCCGATTCCCACAGCTTCTGCATCAGGACCTCTCTTGTAACGATCCGTCCTTTATTTTCCAAAAGTGTTAAAAGAATCCTGTATTCATTTCTCGAAAGGCGAACCCGCTGATTCTGATACGTCAGGATAGAATCCGTTGTAGAGAGGATGATTCCACGATGCTCGACAAGACCTGTCTGTCCGCTGAAGTCATAGGTTCTGCGCAGCATGGCCTGTATCTTGGCAATCAGGACTTCGAGATCAAATGGCTTTGCGATAAAATCGTCCCCACCCATATTCATCGCCATCACAATATTCATATTATCCGACGCAGAAGACACAAACAATATCGGCACCTTGGAAACACTCCGTATCTGGCTGCACCAATGGTATCCGTTAAAAAACGGAAGACGAATGTCCATCAGCACCAGCTGCGGATCAAAAGCAGCGAATTCTGTCAAAACATTCTTAAAGTCCTTAACGCTTCTGGCCTCATACCCCCACTGAATCAGCCCCTTTTCCAGTGCCTGGGCGATGGCTTCGTCATCCTCCACTATCAGGATTCTGTACATTCTTCCGCCAGCTTTCTCAAGCTGTCACCGGTCAGACGACGCACCGTCCAGTCCTTCATCGGAATGGCTCCCATAGATTCATAAAACGCTATACTGGGT
>CAVGBV010000121.1:3685-4486 GCA_963627615.1 Alloprevotella sp. | reverse complement strand
CTCCGCTGCCGGAGGTAAGATCCGCCAGGGATCCGATCAGATCTGTCAAACGTCTCGGCGTCGTTCCCTGAGACACCATGTTCCCCGTCAGGCTCTCCGCCTTGGCGTCCTTTTCCCGGATATACCCGGAGATCGCTTCTCTGAGGGCCTCTCCGGACAGGTTCGCGAAGTCGTTATCCGCCAGATACTTCAGTTTGACCTCGTTGGGCGTTCCTTCCAAGCCCGCTGTATAGGCCGGAGAAACCACCGGATCCGCAAGCTCCCAGATCTTGCCCACCGGATCCTTAAAGGCTCCGTCGCCGTATACCATCACCTCGATATGCTTGCCGGTCTTCTCCAAAAGCTGCTTCTGCACCTGATCCACAACCTCCTGGCAATGGATCGGGAACAACTTAACCTTTTCCTCGGTCGCTTTATTGGAACCCAGCAGCCCGTACCGATCATTGTAGCCGCTGCCCTGCACGCTCTGTGTCAGGATATCGTCCAGCGTATACACCTTACGGGCACCCGCCGCCTTCAGAACGCGCTTGGTACGAACCCTCGTATGAATATCGCAGGTCAGGACGCTGTCCGTATATGCCAGAATCGCTTTGGGATTATTGGCAAACACGATCTCAACTTCTGTCCCGCAGTCCTCTATTACTTTCTTATAATACTCCACATAATCCACACCGGTAAAGGTATGCTTTTTATAGCCGAACAGCTCCCGGTACTTCTTTTCATCCAGGACATCGCTCCAGGGATTCACACCGCTCAAGTCCAGGTCATCCTCTGAGATCAGATGGTTGCCCACCTCATCGG
>CAVGBV010000121.1:0-3675 GCA_963627615.1 Alloprevotella sp. | reverse complement strand
CGGAAGGATAGCTCAACATCAGAACCATCTTACGGCATCCCATGGCGATTCCCTTGAGGCAGATGGCAAAACGGTTGCGGCTCAGAATCGGGAAGAGAACACCTACTGTGTCCTCACCGAACTTCTCGTGAATATCCGACGCGATCTGCTCTACCGTAGCGTAATTGCCCTGCGCTCTCGCGACAACCGCCTCCGTCACCGCGACAACATCCCGATCCCGCAACGCAAAGCCTTCGCTCTGCGCCGCTGCCAGAACACTGTCCACTACGATCTGAACGATATCGTCTCCCTCTCTGATAATCGGTGCTCTAACGCCTCTTGAAACGGTCCCCACCATTCTCTCCATAAGTTATGCCTCCGCTTGATTGTTTTTATGTATTGCCGCGCGATAGACCTTAAGCAGGCACTTTGCCAGCTGCGTCTCTCCCTTTTCCTTCATGCTCAGACGCACGGCCTCCTTACGCGCATGCTTTTCTTCCTCCGTGGCTTCCGCCATCCGGCGGATAATCCCCTCGAACTGTTCTTCTGTCTTGTAGGTAAAGCTGTTCAGCCCTTCCTGATAGTGGTTCGCGTTCTTCTCATCATAACGCTGTACCACCGGCAGCCCGGATGCCGCCCCCTCCAGCATCGAGATGGACATCATCTCCGATAGAGAGGCGGTCACATAAAAGTCGCAGACCGCATAATATTTGGCGATATGTGTATGCTCCACACTGCCGGTAAAGGTCACCTGCGAATGGATACCGAGGCGCTTGGCCTCATCCTCCAGGTTCTCCAGCTCCGGTCCGTCTCCCACAATCAGCAGGCGTTTGCCCGCATCTCCGCGGAAAAATCTGGCCCAGTATCCCAGGAGCACATCAACACTCTTTTCTTTTCCCATGCGTCCTACAAAGATTCCCGTTACTGCATCCTTCGGAATCCCCAACTCTGCCCGTACCTGATCCAGCTCCGCTTCAGAAAACTGTGCCGGATTGAAGGCTTCGATCTCAACGCTGTTGGGGACCAGGCGAACCTTGCGGTGCGCCTTGCACCTATCAAAAAACTCCTGTGCCTTGGCAGAAGGACTGGTAACGTAGGTCGCTCTGCCCGCGAGCCATCGGAAATACTTATAGGCGATCGGTTTAGCCAGCGGGATGAGCGGCTTGGGAACCACATAGAATAAATATTCATCATACATCGTATGCAGCGTATACACCAAAGGCTTATGAAGCTTCTTTGCCGCCTCGACTCCGAAGAGTCCGATGCCGAATTCCTGCTGGACATGCAGGACGTCCGGCTGAAACGCCTTCAGCAGCTGCATTCTCTTATGGCTCACCGGGCTGGCCATTCCAAAGCCATACAGTCTCTTCATCGTATGTGCCGGACAATGCAGCACTCCATCCTTGATATAATGCTTTCTGGCTTCCGGATCCGCTGTTACAATCAGCACTTCATGCCCCAGTCTGGTCAAACCGTCTTTTAATACCTTCACATGCGTCACTACGCCATTGATAAATGGGACATAGGTCTCCGCAAATATCGCAATTCTCATATATTCCTCCATTGTTCACTGCATTACTACTCAAATTATACACTATCGGCCGGTAAATTGCAATCCGTTCCCCTGAATAATTTTGAAAATCCCTTGACTTTCCAGGCAATTCAGGTTACAATACCGATAACGCAATGATGAAAGCTACGGCAGTCATATCTGCTTCAGAGAGCCGGCGGTAGGTGCAAGCCGGTGCAGGGAGCTGCTCTTCCACTTTCGGAGCATCGGTGAGAGCCGGGGCCGGCAGCCCATATCCTGCCGCAGAGTGGCCGGGGAACCGGTAATTTGGGTGGCAACACGGAGTCTCGTCCCATGGAGAGGCTCTTTTTTATTACTTTAAGAAAGGATGAAATTCTATGTTGGATCTGAAATTTGTCCGGGAGAATCCGGAAATCGTAAAGCAGAACATCCGCAATAAGTTTCAGGACGCAAAACTTCCTCTGGTAGACGAGGTTATCGCTCTGGACGCGGAGAGCCGCGCGGCCAAGCAGGAGGCCGATCAGCTGCGTTCCGAGCGCAACAAGCTGTCCAAGCAGATCGGCGCGCTGATGGGTCAGAAGAAATTTGACGAAGCCAATGCCGTCAAAGCGCAGGTGACAGCGGATTCCGAACGTCTGGCAGAGCTGGAAAAGAAGGAGGCCGAGCTGTCTGAGAAGGTCACCAAGATCATGATGAGCATTCCCAATATCATCGATCCTTCCGTCCCGATCGGCAGAGATGACCGCGAAAATGTAGAAGTCGAGCGCTTTGGAGAGCCCGTCGTTCCGGATTTTGAGATCCCGTACCATACCGATATCATGGAGCGCTTTAACGGTATCGATCTGGACAGCGCCCGCCGTGTTGCCGGAAACGGTTTCTATTACCTGATGGGCGACATTGCCCGTCTGCATTCTTCCATCCTCTCTTACGCAAGAGACTTTATGATCGGCCGCGGCTTTACCTACTGCATCCCGCCGTTCATGATCCGCAGCAATGTCGTAACCGGCGTTATGAGCTTTTCTGAGATGGACGCTATGATGTATAAGATTGAAGGGGAAGATCTGTATCTGATCGGCACCAGCGAGCATTCCATGATCGGTAAGTTTATCGACCAGATTCTGACCGAAGATCAGCTTCCGCAGACTCTGACCAGCTACTCTCCCTGCTTCCGTAAGGAAAAGGGTGCGCATGGTCTGGAAGAGCGCGGTGTCTACCGGATCCATCAGTTTGAAAAGCAGGAAATGATCGTCGTGTGCAAGCCGGAAGACAGCAAGATGTGGTTCGACAAGCTCTGGCAGAACACGGTTGACCTCTTCCGCAGCATGGACATTCCGGTCCGCACCCTGGAGTGCTGTTCCGGAGACCTGGCGGATCTGAAGGTAAAATCCGTGGATGTTGAGGCATGGAGTCCCCGTCAAAAGAAATATTTCGAAGTCGGAAGCTGCTCCAATCTCGGAGATGCGCAGGCACGCCGCCTGAAGATCCGTGTCCGCGGTGAAAAGGGCAATTATTTTGCTCATACGCTGAACAACACCGTGGTTGCTCCTCCTCGTATGCTGATCGCGTTCCTGGAAAACAACCTGAACGAAGACGGCTCCGTTAATATTCCCAAGGTGCTGCAGCCGTACATGGGCGGCACCACCAAGCTGGTTCCCAGCAAATAATCCATACAAAAACTCTGGTACACTTTGAGAGTTGAGACTCTTGGGTGTACCAGATTTTTTTAGGTTTCTCTGGATTCTAAAAATAATCTGGTACACTTGGGAGAGTGAGATTCTTAGGTGTACCAGAGTTTTCATAGGTTTCCTCTGGATTTTTAAAATAATCTGGTACACTTGGGAGAATGAGATTCTTAGGTGTACCAGAGTTTTATAGGTTTCTCTGGATTCTAAAAATAATCTGGTACACTTGGGAGAATGAGACTCTTGAGTATACCAGAGTTTTATAGGTTTCTCTGGATTTTCAAAATAATCTGGTACACTTTGGAGAATGAGATTCTTAAGTGTACCAGAGTTTTCATAGGTTTCCTTGGATTTTCAAAATAATCTGGTACACTTGGGAGAATAAGACTCTTGAGTGTACCAGAATTCTCCGGACTTTCAAGAAAATATGGTAGATTTTTCGTGGAGGGACGGACTTCTAGGGGAGGTCGGACCAATAATAAA
>CAVGBV010000120.1:0-4757 GCA_963627615.1 Alloprevotella sp. | reverse complement strand
ACATTATAGTAATCTCCCTGAATCTGCCGGACAAGAAGCGCTCCCTTTCCCTGGATTCCGTAGCTTCCCGCCTTGTCCGCATATTCTCCGGTATCCAGATAAGACTCGATCTCCGCCGCACTCAGGGGATACATCTCCACCAGAGTCACATCCTGAAATACATGTTCCCTTCCCTGATAACACAGGCAACAGCCGGTGACGACCTGATGCATTCGCCCGGAAAGCTCCTCCAGCATCTGCCGCGCTTCCGAACGATCCCGCGGTTTGCCCAGCATCCTGCCGTCGATCATCACTCCTGTATCGCATCCGATGACAAGTGCCTCCGGATATTGCTCTGCCAAGTGTCTTGCCTTATGCAGTGCCAGATACCCCGGCCCTTCGCTGACCGGCATCCCCTCCGGCAGCGTCTCATCGATATCGGCTGGCAGTACCGTGTACTCATCCAGCCACCGTTTTAACAGCTCACGCCTTCGAGGGGAAGCGGACGCAAGTATTACCTGTATTCCCATGTGTGCCTCCTATTGCAGGTTCCGCTCCAGATTCTCCATCATCTTCTGATGAACCTTCTGCATCGTCTGAAGTTCCTCCTGACTTACGCCTTCAAAAAGGATCTTCAAAAAGCGCTCTCTGGTCTCGTTGCCGGCCGCGATCAGCGGATCTGCCGCAGGCGTCAGCTTGAGACGCATCACACGCCGGTCCTTCTCATCATTCTGAACCTGCAGATACCCTCTCTTCTGAAGGAGATCCACCGCCTTGGATACATAGGACTTCGCCAGGAAACGCAGTTCCGAAACATCCGCCGCTTTATCATATTGCGGGTTGTTGTACAAAAACAGCAGTACATCCATTTCCGGTTTCGTAACTCCCAGATTTCTGGCTGTCTCCGTCATCATACGGTTCAAAATTCTGTCGCTCTTTTGTACGGCAACCACTATTTCTGTAATCGGCCTCATCACAAACTCCTCCTACTTCGTCCTATAATAGTTCTTCTCTGAACCATTATAGGACGTTTTTTCGGAAAAGTCAAGAAAAATTTATTCAGCAAACGCGTTTTCAACGCTCTCCTCTTGGTACTGTCTGGTATACAGGTTGTAGTAATAACCCTTCTTCTCCATCAGTTCCAGATGGGGGCCGCGCTCCACAATCTCTCCATCCTTCACAACCAGAATCACGTCAGCCTGACGAATCGTGGACAGCCGATGCGCAATAACAAAGGATGTCCGTCCCTTCATCAGATGTTCGATCGCGTCCTGAATCAGCTTTTCCGTCACGGTATCAATTGAAGAAGTCGCCTCATCCAGTACAAAAATTCTTGGATTCGCCAGAATGGCTCTTGCGAAGGACAACAGCTGCTTCTCACCGGTAGACAGAAGATCTCCCCCTTCTCCTACCTCGCTCTGATACCCTTTTTCCATCCGGGCAATCACACCGTCCGCAGAAACGCTCTTGACCGCCGCCTCAATCTCTTCCATTGTCGCATCCGGTTTACCATACCGCAGATTCTCCAATACCGTCCCTGAAAAGAGGTGCGGAGACTGCAGCACATAACCGATATTGCTGTGCAGCCACAGCTGGGAGCGTTCTCTGGCATCCCGGCCGTCGATCAGAATCTGTCCGGATGTCGGCTCAAAGAATCGGCAAACCAGATTCACCAGCGTAGACTTTCCGGCGCCCGTCTCTCCGACAATGGCTACATTGGTTCCCTGCGGCACCTTCAGGTTAAAGTGCTCCAGAATATATTCGTCCCCATCCGGATACTTAAAGGAAACATCCCGGAACTCTATGTCTCCGTGCAGCTCCTCCCAGTTCTCCCGTTTTGGCTCGAAGCTGTCCCCGTACTTCTCGATCACTTCCGGCGAGTCGGCAACATCGGACTCCGTCTCCATCAGGCGGGTAAAACGCTCTACATTGACCTGTACCATGATCAGATCCGATATCGCGCGGACAATCCACTGAATCGGCTCCATCATACCCAACGCGTAGGACATGAATACAGAAAGCGTTCCCAGCTCAATCACCTGCTGCATCGTCACATATCCGCCCTGCCACAATACCAACGCCAAAGCCAGATAGGAAGCAAAGGAGATCACCGAGGTAAAGAGCGCGCGGAAATGCGCCGCCCGAACGGAGGTATGCTTCATCTCCGCACTGGTTCGGTTGAAGTCCTGCTCCATCTTATCCTCCACCACCAGTGTCTTAGTGGTTTTGGCTCCGGTAATTCCTTCATTAAAATTACCTGTGATCCGAGAATTGATCTCACGGATCTTACGGTTCAAAAACACCAGCTTCTTCTGGAAATATGCTGAAGCCAGCACAGTGAGCGGCACTACAACCAGCACCAGAAGAGCCAGGCGCACATTGATCGACAGCATCACAATAATCGCGCCGACCAGATAGGTCACATTCCAGACACCATCCATCAGACTCCAGGAGACAAGGCCTCCGATTCTTCCCGTATCGCTCATGACCCGGGCATGAATATATCCTACACTGTTCTGGTTATAATACGAAAAGGACAAGGTCTGCAGATGGTTAAAACTCAATCGCTTCAGGTCTCTTCCGACATACATCTCGACCTCGTTTGCCTGATAACAGGAGATAAAGGACATGATTACCTGTCCGAGCAGACAAACCACATAGCATACTATAAAAACTCCCAAACCGTTCAAGGTTCCCTTACCGATAAACTCATCCAGCGCGTACTGCTGGAACAGGGGCCATAAAATATCCACGCTACTGGTCAACAGGCCCAGCGCTACCATACTCAACATCGTATACCGATAGGGCTTCAGATACGGCAAAAGCTTGTTCAGCCCAAAATACGGCAGCGACACATAATCTTTATTTTCTACTTTATTATTACTCATGGGAATTTTCCTCCTCGGGCATCGTCATCTGCATATCAAACACATGACGATAGATCCCGTTCTTCTCCATCAATTCCTCGTGAGAGCCCATCTCCGCTACCCGTCCGTGATCCAGCACCAGAATACAATCCGCCTGCATCAGCGTTGTCACACGGTGAGAAATCAAAATCACCGTGGACTCTCCCAGATTCTTTCGCAGTGCCTGGCGAATCTTGGCGTCCGTTTCTGAATCGACCGCCGACAGAGAATCGTCAAACACCATGATCGGCGTCTTCTGCGTCAGCATCCGCGCAATCGCGGTCCGCTGCTTCTGTCCTCCGGACAACGTTACGCCCCGTTCTCCCACAATCGTATCATACCCATTGGCAAATTCAGTGATGGCATCATCCACGCAGGCAATCCTTGCCGCACGGCGAATCTCCTCCATGGGCATCTCGCTTTTGGTGATACCGATATTCTCCGCGATCGTCCTCGAGAACAGGAATGGCTCCTGCAATACCATACCGATATTGCTGCGGACCCATTTTGCCTTCATATCCGCGATATCCACACCGCCGATCGTGATCTTGCCGCTGTCCTCCGGCAGCTCATACAAACGGTTCAGAAGATGCATCAGGGTAGATTTTCCGGAACCGGTCCCGCCTAAGATACCAAAGGTCGTGCCACTGGGGATCGTAAAGGATACATCCTCTACTACAGGTATCTTGGCATCATAGCCAAAGGAAACATGAGAAAAGACAATATCCCCATGCATGTCCGGCTCCGTTGCCTCCGGCTTATCCTTCTCTTCTTCAGAATTCATGATATACATAATACGGTCAATCGACACATTCGCCTTACTCATCTCAGAGATCACGCGGCCCAGCTGTCTGACCGGCCAGGTAAGCATGGAGTTATAGGACAAAAACGCGATAAATTCTCCTGCGGTAATATCTCCGTGTACACAGAATACCGCGCCGAAGATCAGCACCAGCATCACCTGCAGTCCGGAGATCAGATCGCCGGAACTCCAGAAAAAGGCCATCAGTTTCACCAGATCTACCCATAGGTTGGCGTATCGCTGATTCTGCTTCTCAAAACGATCCCGCTCATATTTTTCCCGTCCGAACGCCCGCACGACTCTCACGCCGGTCAGGTTCTCCTGCGCTATCGTCGAGAGGATACCCTCACTCTCATCGCACTCCTTGAAACGGGAACCAATCTTGGAATGGAAATAGGCCGAATATCCCAATACGATCGGGATGCAGGCCGTCGCGATCAACGCCAGCGGTACATTCATCGAATACATAAAGAACAGCGACAGTCCCATCAGAATGACAATTCGTACAATCGATGTCATCTGCTCTGCCACGAAGACCTTGACACGGTCCACATCCGAAGTACAGCGCTGAATGATGTCGCCGGTCTGATTCTTCATATGCCACGCAAAGGGCAGCTTCTGGATATACGCGAACAGCTGATCTCTCATCGTCTGAAGCAGCGTCTCCGCGCCCTTATTATTGTTTACCGTTGAAGAATACTTACAAACCGCGGCAAAAGCCGCCAATAAAATAATTGTCAATGCAATAATATGCAAATGTCCCCTGAGATACTCTATACCGCCAAAGGACAGGAGCGGCGTGCTCAAAAATCCCGGCAGATCCGGCTCTGCGCTGCCGATGACAGAATCCACCGTAAAGCGGATCAGCTGCGGCATCAGCATCTCTGCCAGCGTCACGAGAAACGCGCTCAGAATGCTGATGATAAAAAAGTGCACACTTCCCCGCAGAAAATAAAAGAGCATCGAGGATTTTGTATATTTTCCCCGTACTTTTTCTGTTTTTCCAGACATATTTTCCTCCAATTTTCGTTCAAAACAAGGCAGAGCACATGTATCCATATGCTCTTAAG
>CAVGBV010000119.1:0-4761 GCA_963627615.1 Alloprevotella sp. | reverse complement strand
GCGCTTCAATGTGTTCCTGCACATCCGCCGCGTGCTTGGAGGCCATAGAGGCTCCCAATGTCCCGATAATGATAATCTTCTTGCCCTGCATCCGCCGGAGCAAAGCAATCGTATCATCATCCGCGGTTCCATGATTGCACCAGTAGGACAGGATAAACGTGTCGAACATCTGGATCACTTCATCATTGATGTACCGGATATTATACGGTCCTACATGATCCGGCACGACCTCCGCCACAGCATCCGCCAGTTTATAGGCGTTCCCCGTGATCGTCGAAAAAATGATCGGGATTGTATTCATAGGTATCTCCTCTCCATCAGTTAGTCGCAGCTAACTTTCATAGAAATAAATGGGCCTCCGTCGAGGCCTACTCGCTTGTCATGACCAGCTTGCGCGTATCATATCACATCTGTCCATTCATTGTCAATATCTATTTTATAAATTTTACGCACGCATCTGCCTCGGCGTTTTATGAAAATGCTCACGAAAAACCCGGTTGAAGGTCGCCTGATTATTGAATCCGCAATCATACGCGATTTCCGTCACTGTACGGTCGGTCGTAAGCAGGAGCCTCCGTGCCTTTTCCGCCCGAAGTGCATTGACATAGGCACAATACCCCATCTTAAGATAAGAAGAAAACAGATGAGACAGATGGTATCGGCTGATTCCCAGTTCCCGCGCGAGCCCCGCCAGAGTGATCTCCTCACAGTAAGTCTCGTGGATCCGCTGCATGGCCTTGCGGATGAGATCGCTTTCTCTGGACGCACTCTTCTCCACCGGTTCTATTTTTTCATATAGCTTGACCATGATCAAAGACAATAATGCCCTTGCCACCGCTTCATTGGATTTTTCCCTCGCCAACCAATCCAGCGCATAGCGTAGGCACTCTTCAACCTCTTCACTTTTCAGCCACGGATGCCGGGGTTGCGTCTGCAATAGACTTCCGCGAAGCTCTGCCGCTTCCTCCGGATGAAACATCAGAATATATCCTTCCACATCTTCCGAAGATCCAAGGTAGGCGTGAATCTGATTGGGGAAAATGATAAATAATTCTCCCGCTCCGATCTCGTATTCTTTGTTCTCACAGATCATGGGCATCTTCCCTCTTTTGACCCAGATCAGCTCACATTGGATATGAAGATGTCCCGAAAAGCGAAAATTCGGGCGCAATTCCCTCATGGATATGGTCATCTGGTGTTTTTCATAATATGGCAGCATCGCGCAGCTCCTCCTCTTAACCGCAACTTTTGACTGATTTTTCTATTCTTATCTACTTGTTATTGTAGCATTTTTTACATTATAATACAAGCAGAATCTTATTCGGGAGGTATATCGAATTATGGCAATTACGCACGCAATTATTGGTTATGGCGGAATGGGAAGCTGGCATCACCGCAATCTGCGGGACCATGTGCCGGAGATTCACGTCAAGGGTGCCTGGGATGTCCGTGAGGAAGCTCGAAATAAAGCTGTAGAGGCCGGAATTATGGCCTATGACTCTCTGGAAGCTCTGCTGTCCGACCCGGAGGTGCAGCTGGTTACGATCGCGACACCAAACAACTTTCATAAGGATCTGAGTATCGCGGCGCTTCGTGCCGGCAAGAACGTAATCTGTGAGAAGCCCGTAACGCTGAACTGTGAAGAACTGAAGGAGATCGTCGCGGTCGCGCAGGAGACTGGTCTTCTCTTTACTGTACATCAGAACCGCCGTCTGGACAAGGACTACCGGATCGTCCGCGAAGCCATCGGCCAGGGACTGATCGGCCGTCCTTACTTTATCGAGAGCAAGGTTCAGGGGTCCCGCCGGGCCATGCATGGCTGGCGCGGTCATAAGCTCAACGGCGGCGGCATGCTGCTGGACTGGGGAATTCATCTGATCGATCAGCTGATGGATATGATCGACGCTCCGGTAACGGCAGTAGACGCTCATCTGCTCTCGATCTATACACCGGAAGTCGACGATAATATTCGCCTGACACTGACCTTTGGCAATGGAACTGTGGCCTTCCTGGAGATGGCGACCAACTGTCTGATCAACTCTCCCCGTTGGCATGTTTCCGGAACAGAGGGCACACTGCAGGTAGACAACTGGAATTGCGAAGGACGTATTATGCGGCTTAAAGCGGACGGAGCGATGACCTGGGAGGATGATATCGTCTATACGGCGGCCGGCCCCACCCGTACCATGGCGCCTCGTCCCGCGCAGACCATGGAAGAACTTCCGCTGCCGGAGATCCAGACCCATTGGTCCGAGTACTACAAGAACATTGTTGAAGTACTGGAGCATGGCGCCAAGCCTATGGTCACACATGAGCAGCTGATCCGTGTAATGAATGTCGTCGATCTGCTCTTTGAATCCGCCAAGGACGGCGTAGGCAAGGCTTGCAACATCTAATCTCATCCACCTAAAAATACAGATACTATGGAGACTCACACTATGAAAACAGCATTGATTTTATGGGGAGGCTGGAAGGGACATGAGCCCAGCCTCACTTCCAAGCGCTTCGCAGGATTACTGGAGAAGAACGGTTACGAGGTCACACTGTCCGATACGCTGGATGTTCTCGCCGATCTGGACTCGCTGATGAAGCTGGACCTGATTGTTACCTGTTGGACCATGGGTACGATTCCTAACGAATATGTCAACAACATCTGTCAGGCAGTCGGCGCCGGTGTTGGTCTGGCCGGATGCCATGGCGGAATGTGCGACGCGTTCCGTGAAAGCACAAAATGGCAATTTATGACTGGTGGTCAGTGGGTGGCTCATCCGGGCGGTGACGGGATCCACTATACCGTCAACATCTGCAAGGGCTCCAGTCCGTTAGTCGAAGGTCTGGATGACTTTGAGGTCAGCTCCGAACATTATTACCTGCATGTAGACCCGGCCATTGAAGTTCTGGCGACTACTCGTTTCCCCATCGTTCCTTATTATCATATCTCTAACAAGCCCGTGGACATGCCTGTCGCCTGGACCAAGTTCTGGGGACTGGGCCGAGTATTTTATCTGTCGCTGGGACATCATGACGATGTCTTTGACAAAGCTCCTTCTGCTCAGGTTCTGATGGAGCGCGGAATGCTCTGGGCCGGCATGGGACACGAATATGCCATAGAGCATGGTCTGACAACGGAGCGCTTTGAGAATGCCGCTCCTATGTTCTAAGGAGATTATCATGAAAAAAACTGTCAATATCGCCATGATCGGTGTCGGCTGCATCAGCGGCATCTATCTGAAGAATATCACCGAATTGTTTCATGATATCCGTCTCCTGGGTGTGTGCGACCTGATCCGTGAGCGTGCGGAAGCCGCGCAGCAAAAATATAATATTCCCAAGGTCTACGATACGATGTATGATGCCTTTGCGGATCCCGAGGTGGATATCATTCTCAACCTGACCCGTCCTTATGAGCATTTTGAGGTCAGTAAGGCTGCCCTGAACGCCGGAAAGCATGTTTATTCCGAAAAGCCGCTGGGCGCCTGCCTGGAAGAGGGTATTCAGCTGCGCGCCCTTGCCGAGGAAAAGGGACTGATGCTGGGCGGTGCGCCGGATACCTTTATGGGTGCTGGTATCCAGACCTGCCGCAAGCTGATTGAGGACGGTTATATCGGAACGCCGGTTGGTTCCGCCGCTTTTATGATCTGCCGCGGGCACGAGCGCTGGCACCCGGATCCGGACTTTTACTACCAGTACGGCGGCGGCCCCATGATGGATATGGGTCCGTACTATCTGACAGCCATGATCAATCTTATGGGATCGATCAAACGCGTAATGGCCGCGACCCGCTGTACCTTCCCCCGCCGGATCATCACCAGTTCTCCGCTGGCCGGCACACCGATCGATGTCCATGTGTCCACACATATCGCCGGTACGGTTGAATATTCCTCCGGCGCAATCGGCACTCTCTTTACTACGTTTGACGTACATTATCCCACGCAGGCCCGCTTTGAAATCTATGGATCAGAAGGAACCCTGATTGTTCCCGACCCCAATACCTTCGGCGGTCCGGTCAAGCTGTACCGACCGGAAGAGCGTGAGATGCGCGAGCTGCCTCTGGTATTCGACTATCGGGAAAATTCCCGCGGACTTGGCCTTGCAGATATGGCATCGGCGCTGATTCACGGCCGTCGTGCCCGTGCGGATTATACGCAGACCTTCCATGTTCTGGAAGCTATCGAAGGCTTCGAGACCGCCGGTAAGACCGGACAATGGGTAGATCTGAACTCCGCTTATACACCGGCTGCTCCCATGAAAAAGGCTGTGGTTCCCGGAATTCTGGATGAATAATAATGTTTCACTGCGGCGAGGGTGTCATGGGATACCCTCGCCGCAGCGTTTATATTACAGCTTTAAGAACTTACCCTGCACTTCTGGGCCGTACAACTTTTGGGGGTGATTATAGGCTTCCTGTGTTATTCTGTCTCTTTTGTGTGTTGAGTGGTCTATGATAAACTTATATTTTTCGTTGGTTCCCATCATTTTAGCAGATACACTCTGGTACACCTGGGAGAATGAGACTCCTGGGTGTACCAGAATTCTATAGCTTTCTTTGGATTTTTGAAAAAACTCTGGTACACTTTGGAGAATGAGACTCTTGGGTGTACCAGAATTTTATAGGTTTCTCTGGATTTTTGAAAAACTCTGGTACACTTGGGTGTTGAGGCTCTTAGGTGTACCAGAATTTTATAGGTTTCTCTGGTTTTTTGAAAAAACTCTGGTACACTTGGGAGAATAAGACTCCTAGGTGTACCAGAATTCTCCGGA
>CAVGBV010000118.1:0-4901 GCA_963627615.1 Alloprevotella sp. | reverse complement strand
CAATCGGGCGGTTGTGTTCACTCATAATACCTAGATTTTTCAAAAACTCATAGAGGATGATCTCGGCTCTGGAATCAAGAACCGTCCCGTCGAAGGATACATCCTTATCCAGGGGTAATTTCTCGAGTCCAAGCTCCTGATATAATCGCATCTGCTGGCGGGCTTCGCGGCGCTCTACAGGGGACAAGCTCATCAGCTGCTGGTTGAGCTCCTTACGCTCCTGGCGCCACTTCTGCCGCTCATCGTATTCGGCGAGGACCTTAGATTCGTCCCTACGCCGCACATAGCAGGTCTTATCCGCGGTTTGCTTGTAATAATACATATGCCCGTTAGAATGGCGCTTGCGGGACAAGCTCCAAGTACCGCGGTACGAAAGGCACTTGGCTGTAACGAAAAGAAAATAGATCACTGGAAACAAAATATCCCTCCTAAGGAGAGATATTATATCACTTTTCCGAATATTTTGCAATCTTAAAATGTATAAGAACCTAGTAGACGGATAAGAAGAAGGGGCTGCCGCCCAGAAAAATATTTGCAGATGCGACAGCCCCTTCACCTCTTTACCAAATCCACAGATCTTTATCTGTCAGCTTCAGCAGTGCCTCAACCAGATAATAATCACCGTAAATGATATTATACTCATGCTCAGGCTCTGAATAGGAGCTGGAGCACTTTTGCAGGATTCCATCCGTCAGCGTATCCCAGTCACAGCGGTCCGCCACTAGAGGCCGCAGAAGCCGCAACGCTCCCTCTGTATAAACCCTTTTCTCCAATTCCGGAACTTCTCTCGCGATTTCGAGGATACCACAGGCCGCGATCGCCGCTGCAGTAGAATCTTCATACCATGGATCGGCCGGCATCCGAAAATCGATCGGAATCCGTCCGTCTTCCGGAATATTAGCCATAAAATAATGGGCGATCCGCTTGGCCGCGTCAAGATACTCTGGCCGTCGCGTATGGCGGTAGCTGATCATAAAACCATAGATTCCCCAGCCCTGGCCGCGTGTCCAGGATGATCCCTGGCCATAGCCCTGGCCGCCATGCGAGCAGAGCAGCTCTCCCGTCTCCGGATCAAATTCTACAATGTGGTTGACCGAACCATCCGGACGGATAAAAGCTGTCAGTGCCGTATCGGCATGCGCCTGTGCGATCTGCGCAAAACGAGGATCACCCGCCACCTCAGAAGCCCAGTACAGCAGGGACAGATTCATCATGCAGTCAATGATCGCCCAGCCCACATTGTCATGTCCATGCCATTTCTCGTTCCATGCCCGGATAAACTGACCCCGGAGATTGAATCGGCCAGTCAGCAGTGTCGCGGCGTGGAGTCCCCGCCGCAGACTGTCTTCTGAACCATTCAGGCGATAGTCCGCCACTGCTGTAGGCATCCACATGAACCCTACGTCATGGTGCAGCTTCGTAAACTGGTCAAAACACAGATCCAGCCGCTCCTCCGAATACTGCGCAATCTCCGCGTATCGCGGATCCTTGGTCGCGTGATACAGCTGCCACATCAATCCGCCCCAAAAACCATTGGTCCACCAGTGCAGTCCATGGATGTCGGAATGATCGTCATAAATCCCGCCCTCCGAGCGAAACGGAATCTTCTTCGCGGATCTCTCCCGCACCTGTTCCATCTTGACATAGACCCTTTCCAGCGTCTCCTCCGCCCATTTCTGATCCTTTTTGGATATCTCCAGTCCCATATTTCCCTCCTTAGAATCCAATCAGCGCCCCACCGTCCACCGGCAGGCAGACTCCATTGATGTACTTGGCCGCGTCACTGCACAGAAATACAGCCGCCGTTCCAATATCCTGTGCTTCTCCTACCCGCTTCATCGGAATCCGTCCCATGATCTTGGCAAGACGCGCCGGATCGTTATCTGTTGCCTTATGGAACATCGGAGTCTCGATCCATCCCGGTGCAATCGCGTTGACCCGTACACCATCTGCACCGCACTCTGCCGCCAGCACATGCACCATTCCCAGATATCCTGCCTTGGCCGTCGCATAGCCAGCAACATAGGGCTGTCCGATATAACTGGTCATACTGGCCTGGAAGAGAATGCTGCCCTTTTTCTGTTCCTTCATATGCGGAATCAGCGCTTTGGTCAGCGCAAACGCTCCTACCAGATGCACGTTCAGCACACTCTGGTACTCCTCCACGCTCATCTCCTCTATAGGCTTTTTGCAATGGTTTCCGGCGTTATTCACCAGAATCGTAATCGGGCCCTGTTCCGCGATGATCTTATCTGCCATCTCCTGCGCTTTTCCCGTATCGGTAATATCATACTGATAAAATACGGCCTGTCCATCAAACTCAGACAGAATCTGCGCCGCCTTGTCCGGATTTTCCCGGCTCAGTACGACAACTCTGGCCCCGGCGCCAACCATGCAGCGCGTAATACCCATCCCCAATCCGGTCAGGCCGCCGGTAATAACCGCCGTACGCCCTTTTAAAGAAAACAGATCCGCTGTCTCAAACATTCTATTCATTCCTTTCTGCAACTAGGCTCCTGATATTTGTAAGGGATAAAATACTCCCGGTGTCCTATTCCTTCTGCCTTAGAGGGAGTTCCGGACGCCACCTTCCATACCAGAGCCTTCAGTTCTTCCTTCAGTTCTTCCATGGAACACTTTCCCGCCAACACGCGTCCTGCGTCAAAATCCATGTCCTCATTCATTCGCGCATAGGTACGGCTATTACCTGTCACCTTGATGACCGGCGCGACGGCACTGCCGACTACATTGCCGCGGCCCGTCACAAGAAATACAATCTGTGCCCCGCAGCTGATCAAATCCATCAAACCCTCATTATCATTGGGATTGGTAATACCAAACTGCATCCAATGCGGATCCGGTGTTGAATCCAAAAGCCAGAGTCCCGGATGCGGCGGCCTCTCGCTTACCTTGAGTACGCCCTCAATCGGTTTGCTTCCGCTCTTGATCACCGCTCCCATACTCTTTTCTTCGATGGTGGACAGCCCGCCCGCGAAATTGCCTGGGCTGACTGAGTACTGCCGGACCTCTCTGCAATACGCCATTGCCTTATCATAGGTCTCACGAAGCTGCCGCGCCGCTTCCGGTGTCGCTGCGCGTGCCACCAGCTGATCTCCCAGTCCGACCGCTTCCACGATCTCTTCAAAGATCGCTGTACCGCCCTGCTCTACGAGATCATCATAAAAACGTCCCACCACTACATTGCCTGCCAGGCCGCTGGTGTAATCGCTTCCGCCGCATTCTCCGCCGACTACCAGATCCGCCCAGCTCATGGAAACCTTGGGAACCTCCGCAAGCTTTTTCAATGCCTGTCCAATCCAACCGACCGCCTTGTCAATGCTTCTGCGCGTTCCCCCTTCGTCCTGAATGAACATCCAGGAGGCCTCTTTGCCTTCCTTTTGCGCAATTTCCGCCAGCCATTCCGGCTGCGTATACTCGCAGCCCAGTCCAATCGCCAATACCGCGCCCACGTTGGGATGACGAATCAACGCGATCAGGAGCCGCACCGCATATTCATTATCTGTACACCCGGAAAAGCCGACCACTTCGACATCCGGGCTTTCCGCTCTCCTTGCCGCTTCCTGCGCTACAAAAGAGGCACACTCTACTGTATATACAACCAATACATGGTTACGGATGCCTTTACGCCCATCCGCCCTCAGATATCCTGTCCAACTCTCACCCATAATGCCGCGCCTCATTCATACCTGGTATCCAGCGGGGCTCCCGTATGGATATCCAGATGGGAACTCCGTTCATCATACAGGCTCTTCATACAATGCAGATGCACCCATGAACCCTGCGGAATCGCTTCTGTTGCTTCTCCGATCACCACGCCGTACTTGACAATTTTTTCTCCCTGAGAGATATCCCGTATCGCCATCTTATGCCCATCCGGAATCTCCTGGACTGCCGTCAGCGTCTTCTGCAGCGGATCCCCAAGAATCTCTGTCTCCCCGGGCTTCAGCGCTTCCAGAGCTGTTACCACGTTGTCCCGTCGGTCAATCTGAAACGCCCGCTGCATTACAGAATTCCAAACTTGGCAAAAGCAGCTGTCGCACTCATGCCGCCCTCAATTGCCTTGCGCACCAGCTTTTCACCTGATGCCTTTTCCAGAGACTTCTCCAAGACCTCCTGCGCGCACTCCTTAGGGATGACAAGAACGCCGTCCACATCTCCGAAGATCAGATCTCCGTCATGAATCGTCACCTGTCCGATCTCAATCGGGCACCGAAAGTCAACAACCTGCGTGCGGACAGAAGAATCCTGCGCATAGCAGCCGCAGCTGAATACCGGCCAGTTCTGCTCCAGCACCTGCGGTGTATCCCTGTGCCATCCGTCCAGAACCGCGCCTACCGCGCCGCGGGTTCTGGCGGTCGCTGTCAGCAGCTCGCCCCAATACGCGCAGCGCTTGGTTCCGCCGGTCGCGATATAGATCTCATTCTCCTGAAGCTGGTCCAGAGCTTCTGTCAAGAGTCCAAACGGCTTCTTCTGCGGACCATACACGTCGATCATCAGCACCGTCATTGCCTTGCCTGCCAATTTCATCTCCAGCTTCAGCGGTCGGATATTCTGAGGTAAAAACTGATGATAATATCCCATCGCGTCCAAAATATCGCCGACTACCGGCGTATATAGCTTTTCCTTCATCATCGCAAACATCTCTGTCTCATTTTGCCACAACATATCCATTCACCCTCCTGGTAGAATTTTCGTCTGTTATTGTATCACATTTCTGTCTTTTTTTCTATAGGTAATTCGGATTTTTCTGTAATTCTATGTCTATAATAACAGAAAAGGCCGCGAATCGCGGCCTAAATCTGTATTTTTATTTTACTTGGATACCTTTTCGTAGCTCTCGATACGGATCTGAGAAGCTTCCTGAATGCCCGCGTTATCCA
>CAVGBV010000117.1:0-4909 GCA_963627615.1 Alloprevotella sp. | reverse complement strand
TTCAAGCCGTCGTCGGCGGTCAAGTCGATGTTGAAATACTCGAACATTTCTTCCGGCGCGCCCGCCTTAATCAGACGGCGCAAGAATTCGCCGTTCAGCCATTCGCGAAGGGAAGAAGCGGCAAAGTCGTTCTTGTTCCCTTCATCGAAGGCGCGTTCCTCGACGCAATCGGAAGCAATGCACTTCACCCAATCCGCGCCCGTCTGAATGACCGTCCAAGCGATCCCGCCCATTGTGAATTCCTGTTTCGGCTCGAAGCCGTGTTTGTTCTCTTTCATATTGAATAGCTCCTTTCGGTTTTTAACAGTTTGCCGCGCGTCGGTTTCCTCTGCGTCTGAAATTCTCTTGCACCGTCGCTTGTGCAAGATCGGCGCTGTACTTCGGGCGGGCGTAGCCGTCAAACTCTCCCGTATAGCCGCGCTTCAACTCTTCGTAGATAGCGGCGGCGCTCCTTTTCAGACGGGCGGCAATGTCAACAACGCGTTCACCCTCTGCATACATTCTTTCGATCTCGCGGCGCTGTTCCAGCGTCAAATAACTGTATCCGTTCAATGTTTTAACCTCCTTCCGCCTGCCTTCGGATAAAAAAATAATGCAGGAAAAACCGTAACGGTTTCTTCTGCATTTAATGATACTCTCAACAGAGTCTTCCGACAACTGAAAAAAGATTTGACACTCTTCGATAAATATGATATGATAAAACCAATAGGGCCGCTGTGACTGACGGAATCAAGGTGGGTTACCACCGGGAAGCAGTGGCTTTCTTTTGCCGGTATACCGGCAAGTCGGCCGTCTGGGCAGCACCGTGTATACGATGCTGTTTTTTTATTTTCACATTATGGAGGTAAGGAAAATGAAAGCAATCTCTCTTGAGCAGGAACTGCGCGGCACCACCTATCCCGGCCGCGGCATTGTCATCGGCCGCAGCGTGGACGGCAAAAAGGCCGTTACGGCGTATTTCATCATGGGCCGCAGCGAGAACAGCCGGAACCGGATCTTTGTCGAGGATGGAGCCGGTATCCGTACCCAGGCCTTTGATCCTTCCAAGCTGGTGGATCCCAGCCTGATCATCTACGCGCCCGTCCGCGTACTGGGCAATAAGACCATCGTAACCAACGGCGACCAAACCGATACGATCTATGAACTGATGGATCGCCAGCAGACCTTTGAGCAGGCGCTGCGCACCCGTGAATTTGAGCCGGACGCTCCGAACTATACGCCCCGCATCTCCGGTATCATGCATGTGGAGAGCGGCAAGTACAATTACGCGATGTCCATCCTGAAGAGCAATCACGGAGACCCGTCCTCCTGCCTGCGTTATACCTTTGCCTACAGCAATGCGCCGGCCGGCGAGGGGCATTATATCCACACCTATATGGGCGACGGAAATCCTCTGCCCAGCTTTGAGGGAGAGCCCACACTGGTAACGATCGAAGGCGACCTTGATCAATTTACCGATACCGTCTGGAACAGCCTGAACGCGGACAATAAGGTATCTCTGTTTACCCGTTTTATCGATCTTGAAACCGGTGTGTATGAGTCCCGCATCGTCAATAAAAACCATTAAAGGAGTCTGAGATCATGAATGAAATGCAGTTAAAATACGGTTGCAATCCGAATCAGAAACCTTCCCGTATCTTTATGGAGGACGGCAGTGATCTGCCGATCCAGGTTCTCTCCGGCCGTCCCGGCTATATCAACCTGTTAGACGCCTTAAACGGCTGGCAGCTGGTGTCCGAACTCAAGGCAGTCAGCGGTCTGCCCGCGGCGACCTCCTTCAAACATGTTTCTCCCGCCGGAGCCGCTGTCGGCTTGCCTCTGACCGATACGCTGCGCAAGATCTATTGGGTAGACGACGTCAAGACCTTTTCCCCGCTCTCCTGCGCCTATGCCCGTGCCCGCGGCGCTGACCGTATGTCCTCTTTTGGCGATTTTATCGCTCTGTCGGATGTCTGCGATGTCCCGACGGCCCGCCTGATCAAGCGCGAGGTATCGGACGGTGTGATCGCTCCCGGGTATGAGCCCAAAGCACTGGAGCTGCTGCGTCAGAAAAAGAACGGCGCCTACTGTGTTCTCCAGATCGATCCGGCATATAAGCCCGCGCCGCTGGAGCGTAAGCAGGTCTACGGCATCACCTTTGAGCAGGGACGCAATGAGCTGAAGATCGATGAGAACTTCTTCTCCAATATCGTAACGCAGAATAAGGACCTGCCGGATCAGGCCAAGATGGATCTGGCGATCGCCATGATCACGCTGAAGTATACACAGTCCAACTCTGTTTGCTATGTCAAGGACGGACAGGCTATCGGCATCGGCGCTGGACAGCAGTCCCGCATCCACTGCACCCGCCTGGCAGGCAGCAAAGCGGACAACTGGTGGCTGCGCCAGTCCCCGCAGGTTCTGAATCTGCCCTTCAAGGATAAGATCAGCCGTCCGGACCGTGACAACGCGATCGATCTGTATATCGGCGACGAATACATGGACCTTCTGGCTGACGGTGTCTGGGAAAATACCTTCACTGAAAAGCCCCCTGTCTTTACCGCAGAAGAGAAGCGTGCCTGGCTGAACAAGCTGACCGGCGTAGCGCTGGGATCCGACGCGTTCTTCCCGTTCGGCGACAATATCGAACGCGCCTTCAAGAGCGGTGTTCAGTATGTTGCTGAACCCGGTGGTTCTGTCCGTGATGACAATGTCATCGCCGCCTGCGATAAGCATAACATGGTAATGGCATTTACCGGCCTGCGTTTGTTCCATCATTGATGTTGAGGGCTGCCGGATCGGCAGCCCTCTTCTTATTTTTTGGAGGATTCCATGAAGAATGACTATCTGGTTCAGAAAAAACCGCTGAACGCATTATTGATCTTTGCGCTCCCCATCGTGATCGGCAATCTTTTTCAGCAGCTCTATACGATGGCTGACTCTGCCATTGTCGGCCGATACGTCAGTGAAGGCGCGCTGGCTGCCGTCGGCGCTTCTTATTCTCTGACCAATGTATTTATCTGTATCGCTGTAGGCGGCGGTATGGGCGCTTCCGTTGTCGTCGGCCGATACTATGGCGCGCATCGATATACAGATGTCAAACGTGCCTTTACTACTTCATTCATTGCTTTCGGAATCCTGAGCCTCCTCCTGGGCGGCATCGGGCTCCTCTTTAGCCGCCAGATCATGATCCTGCTCCAGACTCCGGAGGACGTCCTGGATCAGGCCGCGGAATACCTGAACATCTATTTTCTCGGTCTTCCTTTCCTATTTCTGTACAATATCCTCTCCTCCATGTTCAACGCCCTCGGAAAATCCCGAATCCCGTTATATTTCCTGATCTTTTCCTCTGTCTTAAATGTGACGCTGGACCTTCTCATGGTCACGGTATTCCAATGGGGTGTGGCCGGTGTCGCCTGGGCAACGCTGATTGCGCAGGGTCTCTCCGCCATCCTGTCCTTCTTCTTTTTCCTGCGGGAACTCAGAGCGCTGCACTGCGGAAAAGCCCCCTTATTTGACACCGCGGAGCTATCGGCCATGACTCGGATCGCCCTGCCTTCCATGCTGCAGCAGTCCACCGTCTCCATCGGCATGATGCTGGTACAATCCGTCGTCAACAGCTTCGGTTCTCAGGCCCTTGCCGGCTTCTCCGCCGGAATGCGTATAGAATCGCTCTGTATCGTACCGATGATCAGTATCGGCAACGCCCTCTCCGCCTATACCGCGCAGAACATCGGCGCGGGCCAATATGACCGGGTTACCTCCGGATATCATATCGCCAATCGGATGGTCATCGTCTGCGCCGTGTTCCTCTGCGTCGCTCTGGAGCTGTTCTACCGTCCCTTCATCACATTTTTCCTGGGGGACAGCGGCACAACCACCGCACTGGAAACCGGTGAAAACTATCTGCGCTTCATCGGCTGGTTCTTCTGCCTGATCGGCTTCAAGATGGCCGTGGACAGTCTGCTGCGCGGAGCCGGCGATATGAAAATGTTTACTATCGCCAATCTTGTTAATCTCCTGGTCCGTGTCGCCGTCGCTATGATCTTTGCTCCCATCTGGGGCATTGCCATGGTCTGGTACGCCGTCCCCATCGGCTGGTTTCTGAACTGGCTGATCTCCTACCGGCAGTACCGTACCGGAAAATGGCGCAGCATCTATCCAAAGGGAGATTCCCAATGACTATGAAATTATACGAAGTTCCTGCTATGACCCCTCAGCTGTCGGAACATCTCTTAGCGCTCTAGGAAGCTTCGGTTCGGGCAACACATCACTTTCTGTCCGATGCGGAAATCTGTCAGATCAAAGCATACGTTCCCACCGCCCTACAGGCTGTGAAGCACCTGATCATCGCCGAAAAGGAATCCGGAGATCTGGCCGCTTTTATGGGTGTCGAAAATCACCGTCTGGAAATGCTCTTTCTATCTCCTTCCGAACGCAGAAAAGGGCTTGGACGCCGTCTTCTAGAATATGGCATGCATCACTACGGAGTTCAGGAAGTCACTGTCAATGAGCAAAATCCTCAGGCTGTCGGATTTTATCAGCACATGGGCTTTCAGACCTATAAAAGAACGGACCATGACGAAGAGGGGAATCCATATCCTCTCCTGTATATGACCCTTATACCCAAAACTCTGGTACACTTGAGTGAGTGAGATTCCTGAGTGTACCAGAGTTTTATAGGTTTCTCTGGATTCTTAAAAAATTCTGGTACATTTTAGGTGCTAAGACTCCTGAGTGTACCAGAATTCTATAGGGTTCCTCTGGATTTTCAAAAATATCTGGTACACTTTGGAGAGTAAGGCTCCTGGGTGTACCAGAGTTTTATAGGTTTCCTCTGGATTTTCAAAAAAATCTGGTACACTTTGGAGAGTGAGGCCCTTGAATGTACCAGAGTTTTATAGGGTTCCTTGGATTTTCAAAAATATCT
>CAVGBV010000116.1:0-4928 GCA_963627615.1 Alloprevotella sp. | reverse complement strand
CGTATGCCCTGTGTGTCTCAGCACCTCCTCCGTCCCGCATAGCAGTATTACAAGAAGAATATATTTACCATTGGGCAGCTCCGAGTAGATACTGACGGCCCCTATCAGGCACCAGACCGTACAGACTCGTCCCCGAAAGGGCCGACGCAGCATCAGGCATAGATACGCCGGTCCCAATATATATAAATTTAAAAACAGCGGAATTCGCATCAAAAACAGTGCCGGCAGACCCCATAGCACATCTTTGACTCTCTCTGGCAGCATCCGTCTGATCCGTTCATTCGAGACAGCTTTTTGCAGCCGTTCCAGTCTCTCCATTGGATTCCCCCCTAATCATGCTTTCCATGATTATATAGGATTCCATTTACAAAAAATGTCAAAGCGTGGAGTTCGTCCCGAAAAATTTTCTGACAAAACCTTTTAAAAGCATACAAAAACAGCGCCCGTATCTGCCGATCGGTACGCTGTTACTCAAACACATATAGATGCTCGCCCGGAAGAAGCAGATTAAACCGCATTCTGGCAAGTCTCATATAATACTCGTCCGTACTGTAATAGCTCTGCTTGGCTTTGATGTCGATCTGCTTCTCCAGTTCCCCGCCGATCTGATTCTCAACAAGCTGCGCTTCCTGATAAACCGCTGCAATATCATCCTGCAGCTTCTGATAATTCCAATAACAACCAAACATGAAAGCAAGAAAACAACCAATGATACAAAAATTCCTCAATGAACGCTTAGGCTTTTTGCCCGATGTCTGCTCCCTCGCCGCCATGTCGTGTCTTTTATTTCTATACGACATGCTATTACCGCCTTTTTGCTTTCATGTTTATCATGATATAATATTTTACACCATTCGTCAATGGGGTTTGGAGCTTTTTTCAAATTTTTTCTCCGTGGATTTACATTTTTTCCACACTTTCCCCCATCGTTCCCCTGCTTTTTTCGCTGCCAGCACCGCATATTTCAGCAAAATCGGACTTACGGTTCCTTCGCAGACAATCACTCCGAGCAACCCGCCCAGAAAATAATACGCCCGGAGCACTCCCGCCGCCTGATACAGTGCCTCATAGTAGAATAGCAGGGCCGTCCCTGCCCAGAACAGCAGATCTTCCATATGAATGAAAAAGAGCGAGTGAGGCACCATTCTGCGCCATAGACGCAGAAGATCATAGCCTGACCACGCTCCGAATCCGTACAATATTGACAGAAGAAATAACCGGCACTGCTCGCTTATCATCTCTTCATCCCTTTATCCACTTGCTCATAAACCCGGCCTTTTGCTTTTTCAGCATTCCCGGCTCTTCATAAAAAATCTCCGCTACATCTCCGTCCAGTATCAAAAGCCCCTTCTCCAGCGTCATGGTATTCATATGAAGCTCAGCCCCTCGAATATTCAGCACACCTCCGGAGGTCTCCAGCACGATCTCCGACTCATCAAATACAAGCAAATCCAGAACCCCTGTTATCTCCATATGACTGCGGTTCTCCAATACAAGCCGGTGCGGCGTCGCCGTCTCCACCATCTGCTCCCCCCTTTTTTCGGATTGTTCCTGCTTTAATTCAATATATGAGGGAGCCCTGGCAAATATTCCTTCCTCAGGGAAGGATCTTGTACATTTCCTTAGCTTCTTCTTTCCGCGTGGTCTCCGTGATCTGCGTAATCTCCGCGCGCACGGCGCCGTTTCCAAACTGTACTTCGATCACGTCCCCGACCTTCACGACCGTTCCTGCCTTTGCCGCCTTACCGTTGACCGTCACACGTCCGGCATCGCAGGCATCGTTGGCCACCGTTCTGCGCTTGATCAGCCGGGATACCTTAAGATACTTATCCAAACGCATCCTAACACCTCCTGAAAATTAAATAAACGCCTGTGGAATCATCTCCGCAGGCGTTTGTATCTTTACTGATTACTTATCGTTGACAGCATCCTTCAGAGCCTTACCAGCCTTGAACTTCGGGGTCTTAGCAGCCGGGATCTGGATGGATTCCTTGGTACGGGGATTGATACCGGTACGAGAAGGTCTCTGACCTACTTCAAAGGTACCAAAGCCAACCAGCTGAACCTTTCCGCCCTTCTTCAATTCTTCAGTTACTACATCCTCAAAAGTCTTCAGAAACTTCTCAGCTTCCTTCTTAGTCACTTCCATAGACTCAGCAAGCGCTGCTACCAGTTCTGCCTTGTTCATCTTAAATTCCTCCTAGAAATATATTCGGATCAAATCACAGGGACGCATACGAACCTGAAAGATGCCTCTTCCTACATCCCTGTGGGTGTATCCCAGTCCCTTTGTCTGTCCTATACCTATTTATACTCATTTTTCTCTTGTTTGTCAAGTCCCAAATACAAAAAAAGGGGATTTTCATTATTTTTTATGGTCTTGCATAATTTGGCTCTTTTTCCGGATACTAGAGCTATATCCATTTTTTGATAAGGAGACTGATAGACATGAAAGCAACCGGTGTTGTAAGAAGGGTGGACGACCTGGGGCGTCTCGTCATCCCACGGGAGATCCGCCGTACCCTGCATATCCGTGAAGCCGATCCCATCGAAATCTTTACCGGTCCGGACCAGGAGATCATTCTGAAAAAGTATTCCCCCGTCGGTGAAATGAGTGACACCGCCCGGCAGCTCTCAGAGGTTCTCTCGCAAATAAGCGGTCTTACCGCCTGTATCTGCGATCAGGATCATATTCTCTGCGCTGCCGGTAAATACGCCAAAGAATTACAGGATCAGGAGATCACGCCTGAGCTGCACCGCCTTCTGCTGCTGCGTAAAACCTTTCGCGCCTCCAATACCGACCGCGAATACATCTGCCCTGCCGCCTCCGTTTCTGAAAAGCATTTTTCCGAAGAGCTTCTCTGTCCTGTCCTCTCCGGCGGCGATCCCACCGGCGCTGTCCTACTCCTCGCTCCGGACAGCGCGCGTCTGGAAGCCAGCGATATCAAACTTGCCAGTGCCGCCGCTTTACTGCTGAGCCGTCAACTTTCCTAAATCGAATCGCGGTATTCTTAATTCTCCTTAATATTGTTACAATTGTATGAATACTTCTTGCATTCTTTCGGAATCTGTGTTATCCTTAAATTCGCAAGAACCAAATTAACAATACGAGAAAGAAGGACTCACTGCTTATGAAGGTGCTGATTCTTTCCTGCAATACTGGCGGCGGCCATAATGCAGCTGGACGCGCGCTGTATGAGGAGTTTCACCGCCGCGGAATCGAATGCGAATTTTTGGATACGCTTTCCTTCGCGCGGCCCAAGGCCTCCAAGAAGGCTTCTTCCATCTATGTAAATATTACAACCAAGGTCCCTAAATTGTTTCAATTCTTTTACAATGCCGGGCAGTGGATCAGTTCACCGCACCGCAAATCCGTCGTCTATGCTTTCAATTGCAAATACGCCGCCAAGCTGGGCAATTACATTGAGGAGCATCATTTCGACACCATTGTGATGCCTCATCTGTTTCCTGCCGAAGCGCTGACCTATTTGAAGAAGAACCGTTCGCTTCATATCCGCACGTATGCGGTCGCGACCGATTATACCTGTATTCCTTTCTGGGAGGAAACCAATCCGGATTATTTCATCATTCCGCACCGTGAGCTGATGCGGGAGTTCTATCGCGCCGGGATTCCGCACGAGAAGCTGATTCCGCTTGGTATTCCGGTACAGCGCACCTTCGGTGTTCATCGCAATCAGGCAGAGGCCAGACAGACCCTGGGACTTCCGGAAGACGGGAAAATGATTCTGATTATGTCCGGCAGTATGGGCTTCGGACATATCGGTAAGATCGCCTCCGCCCTAAAAAAAGAATACGGAACACGGCTCACACTGGTTATTCTGTGTGGCAGCAATCAGAAGGTTCGAGAGCAGCTGCAGCAAAAATACGCCCAGTCCCCGAATATCTTTATCGTGGACTATACCGATCAGGTCAGCCTGTATATGGACGCCGCGGATCTTCTTCTGACCAAGCCCGGCGGACTGACCTCCACCGAGGCGGCAGCCAAACGTCTTCCCCTCATTTTGACGGCCCCGATCCCCGGCTGTGAAACCAAGAATTCCGCCTTTTACGCAAGACATAACATGGCTCTGGCACCAGATAATAAAGGCGATTACCTACAGGCTGTCCGCACGCTTCTGGATGACGAATCCATCCGGGAACAGATGCGCGAGGCTCAGGCGCTTTATGTCAATCCTTTTTCCGCTTCCATGATCTGCGAGTTCATCCTGGAAGACTATAACAAAAACTTTTCCGCTGAAGACTAAAATTCAAAAACAAGGGTGTCGCAAAAGTCAATCTGACTTGAGGGACACCCTCTCATTTTATTTGAGTGTCCGTTTGCGGCTACTCAAACTTATTTACACTAAGGTGACTTCTTGTTTTTTCTGGTACACTTGGGAGAGTGAGACTCTTGCGTGTACCAGAGTTTTTTAGGGTTTTCTGGATTCTAAAAATAATCTGGTACACTTGAGTGAGTGGGACTCTTGGGTGTACCAGAGTTTTATAGGGTTCTCTGGATTTTTAAAAATATCTGGTACACTTTTGTGAGTGAAACTCTTGGGTGTACCAGGATTCTATGGGATTCTCTGTTTTTTCGAAAAACTCTGGTACACTTGAGTAAGTGAGACTCTTGGGTGTACCAGGATTTTATAGGTTTCTCTGGATTTTTGAAAAACTCTGGTACACTTTTGAGAATGAAGCTCTTAGGTGTACCAGGATTTTTATAGGTTTCTCTGGATTTTTGAGAAATTCTGGTACACCTGGGAGAAGAAGGCTCTTAGGTGTACCAGAATTCTCCGGATTTTCAAGAAAATCTGATAAATTTTTCGTGGGGGGACGGACTTCTAAAGGAGATCGGACCAATAATAAGAAATATCATTTTTTATTCTTTTTGATCAGTTTTCTTGCTTTTGAGGCTGACAAAACTC
>CAVGBV010000115.1:0-5062 GCA_963627615.1 Alloprevotella sp. | reverse complement strand
TGCTGGGGTCCGGATTATATCCGGGGATAATAGGATTTTGAAACTGCATGAGTGTGACCTCCTTGGTATTTTTTAGAACGCACTGAGTATATCATAGTTCCATGGAAAATTCAATGGATTTTGTGTTCTATTTATGGTATACTATCCGTAAGAAAAACATGAGGAGGCGGCATCGATGAAACGGTATATCATGGCGTTGGATCAGGGAACGACCAGTTCCAGGTGTATTATATTGGATCAGCAGGCAAGACAGGTAAGTTCGGCTCAGAAAGAATTCGCGCAGATCTACCCGAAACCGGGCTGGGTGGAGCATGATCCGAATGAGATATGGGCTTCTCAGTTTTCTGTCGCGGCCGAGGCCATGGCGAAAGCGGGTATACACGCGGGGGAGATTGCGTCCATCGGAATCACCAATCAGCGGGAAACGGTTGTCGTATGGGATAAAGAGACGGGAATTCCGGTCTATAATGCGATCGTATGGCAATGCCGGCGGACGGCTGAACGGATTGAGGAATTCCGCCGGGAAGGCTTCGATCAGGTACTGCGTGAAAAGACAGGACTGATCCCGGACGCGTATTTTTCAGCGACAAAATTGGAATGGATACTGGATCATGTCGAAGGGGCCAGAGCACGTGCCGAGCGCGGCGAGCTTCTCTTTGGAACCATAGACACCTGGCTTTTATGGAACCTGACACAGGGAAAGGTTTTTGCGACCGATTATACCAATGCCTCACGGACAATGATGTTCAACATACATACGCTGAAGTGGGATACAGAGATCTTGGATAAGCTGCGGATCCCATCCTGCATGCTGCCTGAGGTGCGGGATTCTTCGGGATACTTTGGCGTGACGGATGAGCATATTTTGGGGGGAGAGATCCCCGTCGGCGCTCTGGTGGGGGACCAGCAGGGATCCTTATTCGGACAATGCTGCTTTCAGCCGGGAATGGCCAAAAACACATACGGAACCGGATGTTTTCTTCTGATGAATACCGGAGACCGCCCGGTGATGTCCGAAAATCAGTTGTTGACAACGATTGCCGTCGGTTTGAATGGTACAGTGCAATATGCTCTGGAAGGCAGTGTTTTTGTGGCAGGCGCTGTCATTCAGTGGT
Source organism: Alloprevotella sp. (assembly GCA_963627615.1). Taxonomy (GTDB): domain Bacteria; phylum Bacillota; class Clostridia; order Lachnospirales; family Bianqueaceae; genus Faecimorpha. The sequence continues at coordinate 3,947 of CAVGBV010000115.1, read as the reverse complement.
TAAGGGATGAGATGCGGATGTTCCAGCACGCGGCGGACAGTGAGCGGTATGCCCGGGCGGTTGAGGATACCAACGGCGTTTATCTGGTGCCGGCTTTTACCGGATTGGGCGCTCCGTTCTGGGATCCGTATGCCAGGGGAACCGTGGTCGGACTGACGCGGGGATGTACCAAAGATCATTTTATTCGGGCAGCGCTGGAATCCATCGCGTTTCAGACGCTGGATGTCTTCGAGGCCATGCAGAGGGATACGGGACTTCCGATTCATAATCTGAAGGTGGATGGCGGAGCCTCGGCCAATGATTTTCTGATGCAGTTTCAGGCGGATCTTCTGCAAGGCAGTATTGTACGGTGCGCCTGTAATGAAACGACCGCGTTGGGCGCCGCGTATCTGGCAGGCTTATCCTGCGGATATTGGGCCAATACCGCGGAACTGACATCGATGTATCAGACTGGACGGACTTTTATCAGTTCCATGGATGCGCAATTGCGTGAGCGGCGGGTTCGTGGATGGTATCGTGCCGTGGAGCGGGCCAAGCGATGGGCCGCTGAGGAAGAATAAGACAAGTTGCCGAAGCCTCCCGGTTCTCATATGATAGAAATGAGAATGCGGGGAGGCTTTTGTTATGGGCAGAAAAAAACTGTCAGAATTAAAATGCGGCGAAAAGGGGAGAATTCTGTCCCTGAACGGAGATTCTGATTTTTGCCGGAGGCTGCGCAGCATGGGGATCGCGGAGAATGCGCCGGTACGGTATGTCTTTGAAAGTCCTTTTGGAGATCCGGCGGCCTATGAGTCGCAGGGACTTCTGATCGCTGTACGCCGTAGGGACGGAGCTCTTATAGAGGTGGAGTCATGGGATTGACCAGCGCATCCACCGGCAGTCATCTTTTGTCTGAGGAATGGAATCATGAGGACGGAGCACAGCGGATCTGCCTGGCGGGCAATCCCAATGTCGGCAAGAGTACGATCTTCAATACGCTTACCGGATTAAAACAGCATACCGGCAATTGGTCCGGAAAAACAGTCGGGATCGCCTGCGGAAGGATGCAGCGGCACAGAGAGATTCTGCTTGTCGACCTTCCGGGAATGTACAGTATGGAAGCACAGTCGGAAGAGGAGAAGGCCGCGGCGGATTTTCTGAAAAAGGAGTCTCCGATGGTTGTGATTGTTGCCAGTGCGTCCGCGTTGGAACGCAGTCTCTCACTGATGCTGGAGATCCTGGAAGCAGCGCCAAGGGCATTTTTATGTGTGAATCTGATGGATGAAGCAAGAAGGATGGGAATTGGGCTGGATCTTGAGAGATTGGAGGAGCGGCTGAAGATACCGGTAGTCGGCGTGAGTTCCGGAAACGGAGAGGGAATGAGAGCCTTGGAAGAGCGTTTGACAGAATGGGCGGCCAATCCCGTTTCCTGTATCTTACCTCTACCCAAGACGGATCGGGATAGAAGAGAATACGCCAAGGAGATTACAGAGGAGATCTGCCAGGGAAAGGGACGGATCCTGTCGGAAAGGGCAGATCGGATCCTGACTTCAAAATATATGGCATTGCCATTGATCTTATTGTTCCTTGCGGGAATTTTCTGGATAACCATGGTGGGAGCCAATATCCCATCAGAATTTCTTGCCTGGAGCTTTCAGCAAATCGGTTCCCGGATGGATCGGCTTTTCGATGGGTTAGGCATCTGGGGACCGCTGCATTCCCTGTTGATGGACGGCATCTGGAATACTTTGTCCTGGATTGTCGCAGTCATGTTGCCGCCAATGGCCATTTTCTTTCCGTTGTTTACTTTTTTGGAAGATGTGGGGTATTTGCCGAGGCTTGCCTTCAATCTGGACCGCCCTTTTCAGTGCTGCGGTTCCTGCGGAAAACAGGCTCTGCCCATGTGTATGGGATTTGGATGCAATGCGGCCGGAGTTGTGGGATGCCGTATTATCCGGTCGCCCAGAGAACGGCTGCTTGCGGTTGTGACCAATTCTTTGGTACCGTGTAATGGGAGATTTCCGTTTCTGGCAGTGATGGCGGGCCTTCTGAGTCTGATATGGATGGACGGAAATGGAATTTTTGCCGCGATGATGGTTTTATCAGCCATTTTGCTGGGAGTTCTTGTGACCTTTCTTGTGACCGGACTTCTGTCAAAAACCGTATTAAAAGGAATGCTGTCGTCCTTTGTGTTGGAGCTTCCGCCGTATCGGATGCCGAAATTACGGCAGATATTGGTGCGTTCACTTCTGGACCGAACCATCTGTGTACTGGGACGGGCGGCGGCCATTGCTGTACCTGCCGGAGTCCTTCTCTGGTTATTAGCCAATCTTTCCATAGGAGAGCAGACGGTATTGAAGTACTGTACTTCGTTTTTGGATCCGCTGGGAAAGTGGATGGGGGTGGATGGCACTATCCTCATGGGATTTCTCTTGGGAATGCCAGCCAATGAGATTGTTTTGCCAATCATCCTTATGGGCTATATGGGGACGGGAGTGATGAGCCAGAGCAGCACTGCCGTGATGGAGCAGGTCCTTTTGAACAACGGATGGACGGCGCTTACCGTGATGAATGTTATGATTCTGTGTCTCTTCCATTGTCCGTGTACGACAACTTTGATCAGTATCTATCGGGAAACCGGCAGCCGAAGGTGGACGGTATTGGCAGCGGTGATTCCGATTTTGCTGGGAATCGGGATGTGTATACTGACCCGGCTTCTTTTTAGTATTATGTGAACGAGGAACGTAACAAGAATGTAAAAAGTTTAATAATACTGTAAGAAACAAGTTGTCTTTTCAGAAAGAATGGAGTATAATATATAAGATGAGCCCAATAAGGAGTATTCTTGTATGAGAAGACATGTATATCATGTTCGTAGACGGAGGCTCTCCAGAAGAAGGAGGGGCCGGAATCCGATGCTGGCCGTGTATGGCGTTTTGCTCTGTCTGATTCTGGGAGTAGGGAGCTCTGTATTTCATGTCTGGGAGCGTGTGTTTCCGCCTGCGGCATTGCAGGCAAGTGCACAGGCAGCCGATGCTCCGAGGAGTTCCGCGCCGCTGGGGGCATTTCGGGGTACCTTGCAGACAGCGCCGGAGACGGATGAGGTTGTCGGGAGGCTGTTAAACCTTCTGGACCGGGAATTGGGAGAAGCGATCAGTGCGCAGGGAGCCGCGGTTCTGGATGCAAACGGAGAGCTGCTCTACGGCAGAAATGCAGATACCCAGCGTTCCCCGGCTTCGATGACGAAGCTGATGACAGCGATTGTCGCGTTGGATGCAGGATGTCTGGAAGATGTGGTTACAGTGGGAGATCTGTACAGCTGTTATGAGGATGGCAGCGTCCTTCTCTATTTGGAAGAGGGAGAGACGATAGCCATGAAGGATCTTCTGGCGGCATTAATGATTCTCTCTGCCAATGACGCCGCGGCCGCGGTCGCGATTCATGTCGGCGGATCCATCGAGGGCTTCGCGCAGATGATGAATGATAAGGCAGAAGAAATGGGACTGGTCAACAGTCATTTTGTAAATCCGCATGGCCTGACTGCGGAAGGGCATTATACCACGCCCAGAGATATGGCTCAGATTGTCAGAAGAGCTTCCGGATACGAGACAATACGGGAGCTTGCCACGCTTTCCGAATACCATATCGAGAGTACGGGGCCGGACGGCGAAGTCAAGGAATATGATCTTAAGAGCGGCAATCCTTTTGCGAACAGCAGTGTTACCCTGGAACCTTTTCGGTATCTATGCGGCAAGACTGGATATACCAACGCCGCTGGGCTTTGTCTTGCGGCGGCATTTGAAGATACCAGGGATGGAAAACAATATTATTGTGTGGTTATGAATTCTCAGGCGCATTTTGAAGACATGACAGAGGCGGTATCGTATCTGATAGAACGACAGGATATTGCCGGATGAATATAAGAATACAGCAGAGAAAGAGGAGGCAGCGATGCGTACAGCAGCGAC
>CAVGBV010000114.1:0-5131 GCA_963627615.1 Alloprevotella sp. | reverse complement strand
AGCCGTCGTTGCCGTCCCCAAGTCAAACACAATCTGCGGCGTCGGATATTTGGCCAGGGAAGCCACCGCGCCCGCCACCATGTCCGCGCCCAGCTGCGCCGGGTTATCGATCTTAATATTCAGTCCGGAACGAACGCCCGGTCCTACCACCAGAGGCGTCTTACCGGTCAGATACCGGACCGCGCGGGTCAGAGGCGAGATCAGCGGCGGAACCACTGTCGATATGATGCCCCCTTCAATCTGTCTTGCCTCTACGCCATTGATATCCAGCCACGTTTTGAACTTGATGGCATACTCCTCCGCCGTTGCCTGCCGATCGGTTTCAAACCGTCCGACATAGTGCGCTCCCGCCTCGTCCAGACATCCTGCTACCAGATGCGTATTGCCGACATCAATTGCAAATATCATAGTCTTCTCCTTTTTATAAAAGGCGGCGGAAGATTCCGCCGCCTCAGAAATCACATTATTCAGCCATCAGCTGCCGCTTCATCACGACATCCAGCGCCTTACTGACCGCAGCGGCTACGACTACGCAGACTACCGCTTCAATCACTCCGTTCAGACCGACAAAAGCTACAACAAAGGCGAACCAATCCAAATCGCCTCTCATTCCCATGATGTAATCGCTTCCGCCGAAGAACAGCATCAGAAGACCTACAAAGAAAACCGTATTGAGGAGCGCGCCGCACAGACCCGTAACCGGATACGCAATCACCTTATGACGCGTCTTATCCACCCGAACCAGGCCCTTAAAGATCACTCCGCACAGAGTCCCCATCAGAATTCTGGGGAACATACACATAATAAAGGTGTATACTGGTTGAATCCCCATCAGGGTCGTGCCAAACGTATCCAGTCCGAAGCACTGTACAAAACTGGTCATTCCGAAGACTGCGCCTAATACCGCACCGGCTCCCGGCCCCAAAATGATTGCGCCAATCACAACCGGAATCATCAAAAACGTAATCTTAACAACACCGCTCTGCAAATACCCCAAAGGAGTAAATGCCATCAACACAACGATCGCCGCAAGTATAGCCAACTGTACCATCTTGCCTGTCTTTGCCGAAACATTCTTCTGCATATTCAATTCCTCCTGCTATTGCTTTCATGTCAACGCCGAAAAACGGTCGCTGCGAGCGAAATACAATGCAGTGCTTATTATACTTTATCTTTCGCGAATATGCAAGGATTTTTGAAATTTTTATAGCTGAACATGAAATACCGGATCGTCCTCCGCCTTTTTCAGCATCTCTGCCTCCTCCGGCGTCAGGACTCTCTCCAGAAACACTCTGTCTCTGAAGGTTCCATTGGTCTGCGCCTTCATCTTCCGCAGATGATCCAGCTCCTCCATTGTAATGCCGCGCGCATTCAGGATCGCGTTGATTACCTCAACGATATCCGCCAGTTCCTCGATATTGCGGCCGGCCATATACTCGCGCGTCTCCTCCTTCAGCTTCTCATGCAGCGCATACACATACTCCTGATCCTCCAGATGGCGGATCAAGGGCTTCATACCCTGCCGTTCCAGAATCTCCGGGACATGATCTCTCACCAGCTTATTGTAGGTCCTGTCCTTTTTCATGCTGCCCATCCCCTTTACTCTTTTTATTGTGTACGGAACTCAATCTCTCCCGTTTCCGCATTCATGCTCTCCACAATCGCAAGAGACTCGACCTGGATTCCCATATCGCGGATCTTTTTTCCGCCTTCCTGAAATCCCTTCTCTACCGCAATGCCGACGCCCTCTACCGTACCGCCCGCGCTCTGCACCAGCTCGATTAATCCCAGCGCCGCGCATCCATTGGCCATAAAATCATCGATAATCAGCACATGATCTTCCGGGCTCAAATACTTTTTGGAAACGATTACATTATATACCCGCTTATGTGTAAAAGACTCGACCCGGGTTGCGTACACGTCCCCATCGATATTGATACTGCTGCTCTTCTTGGCAAATACTACAGGTACGCCGAAATACTGAGCCGCTATACAGGCAATTCCGATTCCCGAAGCCTCAATGGTCAGGATCTTATCCACACGCTTGCCCTGAAACAGGCGCCGGAACTCCTTGCCCATCTCATTGAAAAGCTCAATATCCATTTGATGATTCAGGAAACTGTCCACTTTCAGCACGTTTCCTTCTTTAACCACTCCGTCCTTGCGGATTCTATTCTCTAATAATTTCATGCGGATTTTCTCCTTTGCGAATCATGTGCTTATTATAACATAAGTTTTTTAAAATGCAAATATCAATTGCTAAAAAAGCGCAAAAAGGCGGCGCAGCGCGCCGCCTTTCATTTTACTGTTTTTCTTCCGGTTCCTGTGAATCCTCTGTCCCTCCGGAACCCTGTCCGTCTTCTCCTTCCGGCTTCTCATCCCCATCCGCTCTTACGATGCGGTAATCATCCTCCTCCACCACATCTTTACCACTCTCATCCACTTTGACATAACGATATTCACCCTCGTCGTCAAACTTGGTCTGATTCATATAGCGATTGATAATTGCCTGCCGCTCCTCATCAAGGCTGAAGCCTTCCAGTTCTTCCTTCTCCAGCTCTTCATCCTCCGAAGGCATATAGTTCTTAAAGACTCTCTCCAGAAGCGCCGCCGCCAGATACATATAGAGTCCGGGAATCACAAAGATTAAGCCCATATTGACAAACAGACACAGATATACGCTGCCTACAAAGAGCGCCGCCAGGACAACCGTCGTCAGCAGATGCTTGTTCGCCATAAGAAATCCATACTTGAAATAATGCTTTACCGGCATCTCAAAACGCGCGACGAGCGCCGGAACATATAAGCTCAGGAAGATGAACTCCATCCCTACCAGCGCTTCCAGCGGGATCAGAATGTACGCGGAAAATCCGAAGCTTGCCCGATTATATATGATCAGCCACAGGTTATACAGAATCAGCGCAACCAACGTGGTAATCACAAGGCTCAAAATCATGCAGTCCTTGTAATTGGTCTTATAAGCATGCCAGAAATCCCGCATGGTATAAGTATCTACCCCTCGCTGCTTCTTTCCCATAGTATAGACAACTGCACAGGTTGCCGGGCACCAATGCAGGATAAAGATATACATCAATATCAGTCCCACTGCCGGCGGAACATAAGCCAGAAGGCCTGTAGACAGCAGAATCATGATCGGCAGAACTCCGCCCATCACTGTCCACACCGCGCTCAGCATGATCATGTCAAACAAAAGAGTTCCATATTTGACAAAGGGGCCGTCCATACTAAAAAAACCAGCCATATTGTATCTCCTCCAAATCTGAATTGTTATTATTATACCTTATTTTTTTGTTTGAAACAACCATTGTTTGTATCCTTTTTATGAACAGTTTGTAAAATTCGTCCTATCTCTCCCGTTTCTTATAAAATCCGCCTTTTCTATTGAATTATTCTTAAAAAAATGGTACACTGTAAAAGGTATGTAAAAAATAATCAGGATGGTGGCAATATTGAACCTAATATCTTATCTTCCTCTGTTGGCCGGCATTGGGCTCTTCCTATACGGTATGAATCTGCTTGGCAAATCTCTGGAACGTATGGCCGGAGCCAAGCTGGAAAAAACCTTGGAAAAGCTGACCGACAATATTTTCAAGGGGGTCCTTCTGGGAACGGGAGTTACCGCTGTCATTCAGAGCTCGGCCGCAACCACGATCATGGTGGTAGGTCTCCTGAACGCGGGTATTATGAAGCTCTCCCAGGCCCTTCCGGTCATCATGGGCGCCAATATCGGAACAACTGTCACCGGACAGCTGCTGCGTCTGGGTGATATCAGCGAAAGTAATTTCTTCCTATCTTTATTAAAGCCTTCTTCTTTCGGACCGGTTTTAATCGCGGTCGGCGCATTTCTGATCATTTTCTCCAAAGTGCACAGCCGTAAGACCTGGGGAAATCTCCTGATCGGTCTGGGAATGCTCTTTTTCGGTATGAATACGATGGAGATCACACTATCGCCTCTGGGAGAGCAGCCCTGGTTTCAAAATCTTCTGGTCATGTTCCAGAATCCGCTGCTCGGAATCTTTGTAGGCTTTCTGGTCACCGCCATTCTGCAAAGCTCCTCAGCCTCCATCGGTATTCTGCAGGCGCTCTCCATCACCGGTGCGCTGACATATTCCAATATGATTCCTCTGGTTTTGGGACAGAATATCGGCTCCTGTATTCCGGTGCTTCTGGCCGCCATCGGGACAAGCAAGAACTCCAAACGTGCCGTATTCATGCATCTGACCTTCAATATCTTAGGTACGCTTCTCTTTATCATTGGTGTCTATGGCGGAGATCTGCTGTTTCATTTCTCTTTCTGGGATACAGCGGTTACTCGCGGCAATATTGCTGATTTTCACACACTTTTCAATATCGTTACGGTCCTGGCTCTGCTGCCTTTCTGCAAACAGTTTGTCCGGATGTCTCAATGTTTCATCAAGGACAATGAAGCGCCGACTGTCAACTCTGCTGCCGGTGAAGCGGAACTGGCACGTCTGGACGATCTGTTCCTGTCCACTCCTTCCATGGCTCTAAATCAGGCCCGCAAGGTCGTCATCGAAATGGGCAACACCGCTCTTGCTTCCTTTGATCTCGCACGCAAGCTTCATCTTCACTATTCTCAGGAAGACGCCGCACAGCTGGAACGCATGGAAGACTTTATGGATCGCGCCGAGAATACTTTGAACAACTACATCCTGAAGATCACGCCGCATCGTCTCAGCAATGCCGAGAATAATATGTCCACTGAAATGCTGCACGCGATAGGCAACTTTGAAAGGATCGGCGACCATTGCATCAATATTCTGGATGTGGCCCGATATAACGCGGAAAATAATGTCACTTATTCTGAAACCGGCTGGAAAGAACTGAACACCATCATGGATGCCACGCATGAGGTCCTGGAGGTTACAGCACGCATGTATGCCAATAACGACCCGGAAGAAGCCTCTCATGTAGAACCCTATGAAGACGTCATAGACAGTCTTCAGGCTCGTCTGAAGGATCGTCATATTGAGCGGCTGCGTCTGGGATTATGCAATGTATCGAGCGGTATCTCTTTCCTGGAGATCCTGACCAGTCTGGAACGCATCTCCGACCACTGCTCGAACATCGCACTCAATATCATCCAGAT
>CAVGBV010000113.1:2312-5180 GCA_963627615.1 Alloprevotella sp. | reverse complement strand
GGTATGAACAGCCAGATGGATTCTTCCGCCGCGGACAGTTCCGTACCAGACAGCACATTGGAAAACAGTTCTGTACTGGAGAATTCCTCAAAGGAGGAGAGTTCCGCATCTGACAACAGTTCTTCGACAGCAGGTGTAGCGACGCATACCATAGCGTCCGGCGATTCCCTGTATGATATTCTGCTGAAGTATTATGGAGAATTCAGCGACAGCCTGCTCAATAGTTTCTGCAAGTACAACGGAATGACATCTGACAGCGTGATTCAGCCGGGAGATGTTCTGAAGATTCCGCCGTACGACGATTTGACCTGAGTACAGTATAAGTACATAGAACACCGCAAAGACTTTATCTTTGCGGTGTTGTTTTTTATAAATATTTCTGGTACAATAAAAAGAAGGGAAGGTGAGAAAATGAATGAGAAGATTTTGGTGGTAGACGATGAACGAAGCATCGTTGATATACTTAAGTTTAATCTGCAAAAAGAGGGATATCAGGTATTTACAGGTGCCGATGGTCAGGAGGGACTGGAGGTCTTTGAGAGCTGTCACCCGGATCTGGTGCTTCTGGACGTGATGATGCCCAAATTGTCTGGGTATGATGTATGCCGCAAGATCCGCGAGAAGAGTATGACGCCGGTCATCATGCTGACGGCAAGGACGGAGGAAGTGGATACGGTTCTGGGACTGGAGCTCGGCGCGGATGATTATGTGACCAAGCCCTTCAGTATGCGGGAGCTTATGGCCAGAGTCCGCGCCAACCTGCGCAGAAGCGCGGCCCATACGGCGCAGGAAGAGACAGGAGGCAAGCTTGTCTGCGGCGCCATTATGGTGGATCCGGAACATTACGAAGCGGCTAAGAACGGACAGCCTTTGGAGTTGACTTTGCGTGAGCTGGAGCTGTTAAAGTTTTTGATGTACCAGAAGGGACAGATTTTCTCAAGGGAGTATCTTCTGGAGAAGGTGTGGGGCTACGAATACTATGGAGACGCCAGAACCGTGGACGTGACGGTGCGCCGTCTGCGGGAGAAGATTGAAGATGTACCCGGTTCCCCGGAGTACATTCTGACCAAGCGGGGCGTGGGCTATTATTTTACGGATAAGGATCCGGTATGAAAAAATCATTTGGAAGCATCAAGTGGAAATTGGTGCTGGTATACGCGGCGTTGGTTGTATGTGTGATTCTGGTGATCGGAGTCTATATCATAGGCAATATTCAGAAGAACCTGTATCAGTCCAGATACCAGGAGATGAAGTATACGGCTGGCAGAATCAACGATACAGTGGAACTGGCCTATACTTCCGGAGAACAGGAGCTGAGTGAGGTCTTTTCCAGAGTCGTTACAAGCCTTCTGACGGAGGGAGGCAACGAAGAGGGACTGATGATGTATCTTCTGAGGGCGGATGGCGAGCTGCTCTATAGCAGAGGCGAGGAAATGCGGACCGCGGACCGTTCTTCCAGAGCGGTTCTGGGCGCGGTGTCCGGGCAGGAGAGCCGGTCGCTTTATGTTCATCAGGTGGAAGAGAACGGAGAATATAAGAGTGTAGGGGATTACGCCGTACCGGTATTCAGAGACGGCGAGATCTGGTATATTGTCCTGCTGCGGCAGTCTGTGACGGACATTGAGGAAACGATGCAGAACAATGTGATGATCATTCTGATGGCATCGCTCCTTGCGATTGCGGTATCCGCGATTCTGGCATATATTTTGGCGGCAGGCATCGCGCGTCCGATACAGAGGCTGAACCGCAGAACGAAAGAGCTGGCGACGGGTAATCTGGATGCCGTGGATGAGCCGCCGACACATACCGGATCAGCGGATGAGATCGAAGAGCTGGAGAACAATTTCAGCCATATGGCGCAGGAGCTGAGTCGGATCCTCTCGGAGACCAGCAGTGAGAAAAACAAGTTGGAGACGATCTTCCATTATATGGCAGATGGTCTGGTCGTATATGACATCAATGGCTACGTCGTGCAGTGCAATCCGGCTGCGCTGGAGCTGATGGGCAAAGGAATCCGCAATGAGTCCTTTGGAGAGGCTTTTCCTAAGGAGCATTTCGCGACGCTTCTCTATAGTCCGTCCGGGACGATCGCGGAGCGGATGCTGGAGCTGGACGGACATGCCGTGCGTGCGGAATTCGCGGCCTATGGCAATAAAGACGGCGCGTCCGAGGGCCTGATCGTTGTGTTGCAGGATGTGACGGAGCAGCGCCGGGCGGAAGCGATGCAGAGGGAGTTTGTGGCCAACGTATCGCATGAGCTCCGTACGCCGGTGACGACGGTCAAGAGTTATGTAGAGACCATTTTGGACGGCAATATTCGGGAGGAGGAGACGCTGGTTCCTTTTCTGAATGTGATCGATCAGGAGTCGGATCGGATGACTTCACTGATCGCGGAGCTTCTGGAGCTCTCCCGAATTGATAATCGCCAGGTGCAGATGCGGATGGAGGAGGTCGATCTGACCGAGCTTCTGGCGGATTGCGTACGGCGGTATCGGATTCATTCCGAGAAAAAGAACCAGACGATGGAGATGCGTCCGGATTGTCCGGAGGTTCCGGTATTATGCGACCGCTCTCGAATTGAGCAGGTAATCCGGAATATTCTGATCAACGCGGTGAATTACAGTCCGGAAGGCGCTTCGGTGACAGCATGGAGCAGTATCGACACACGCCGTGGTGAAGGTATCCTGCATATCGCGGATACGGGCATGGGAATCCCGCATAAGGAGCAGAAGAGGATTTTCGAACGGTTTTACCGGGTGGATAAGGCGCGTTCCCGCTCTTCCGGCGGAACAGGACTGGGTCTTGCGATCGCAAAGGAGATGATGGAGATGCATCAGGGAAGAATCGAAGTAGAGAGCGTCCCGGGAA
>CAVGBV010000113.1:0-2302 GCA_963627615.1 Alloprevotella sp. | reverse complement strand
GGGCAGCGTTTTTCATCTGATCTTTCCGCTCTATAGAAAGGAGTTGGAGGATGAGGAAGAGTAAATGGCTCTTGGTACTCTGTGTCTTTTGTCTGGCTGCAGTTCCGGTGCATGGCGCGGAACTCGAGGAACGCATCGCGTGGGTGATGGATCTGTCAGACAGAGAGATTCACTGGACGGAGAGCGCGGATCATCTGGGAACCTTTTCCTGGAGCAGACAGGAGGGCGCGACGCTGGATACATTTGCAAAAGAATTGGATCTGACAGGAACGGCCGAGCCGGGAACTTTCATATATTATGGTATAGTGCTGCAGGAAAAGGGTGAGCTGAATCTCTGGGAGAAACATAGGGTCGAGGTAGGTTCTTCCGGACTTGTTCAGGAAAGTATCGTTTTGCCGCGTGTCGGGCAGCAGTATCTGGTCGTTTTTGCGGAGAACGGTGATATTCTGTATGGACATTATTATACGGTGGACCGTAGAGAAGAAGCGCTGGAAGGGGAATTGGAGAATTTCTGGCTGAATCTGTATGAGGTATGTTCCTCATGAAGAAGCATACGGCAGGAATATGGATCTATGGAATCTGCGTAGCGATCTTGATGTTTACCGCGGTCTGGCAGGCAGCTTCTTTTTTGAGACTGTGGACCAACCGAGGCAGAGCCTACACGAATCCCAACAGTGTGACGGAAGAGTTGGATCGGGAGACGGGACTGATGCGGCCGATACGGATCTATGCGTCATCCGGACGCAGGGAGGGGCGAGCGTGCCTTGTAAACGGCCAAACAGCACATTATACGGAGATATATAACGCCTCCTGGAATTTTCTGAAAGCGGTTCTGGAACAGGGCGCTGAGGCACAGAAAGTGTCTATAGAGAAATTAAATACAATCGGGGTTGTCTGCCGGTATACTTATAATCTGGAATTGTCCGCTGAGATTCTGAGCGCTGAGACCGGATGGTATTATCGCTTTTCAGGAGCTATGGATGGTTCCGGCACAGAGTGTTTTGACAAAGGCTTGTGTTTATCTGGTGGATTTTCAGTCGGGAACGGCGCTGCGCATCCTGGCAGCCAATCTGGGATGGCAGGAGGAGGTCAATCAGGCTTTGGCCGATGAGGTGCAGAAAGTTTGTTCCGCACTGGATGAGCTGTATTTGACTGCGTATAGCGTCTATCCGGGAATCTTTCGGGAGAACTTTTATCTCCGGGATCAGAAGGAGCCGGAGATACTGGTTCCGTGGCGGGAAGTCCCCATAGAATGGAACGAAACGCAGGCAAGAGAGTATGCGGAGCGTTTTTCCACACATCCGGAACTCTTGCGGGAGGAGACCTATGACAGCGGCAGCTGGGTGTTCACCGATGACAGAGTCAGCATACGGGTGCAAAAGGACGGCAAGGTGGAATATGTGGCGACGCCGGCAGTCAATGAGGCGGAGAGCAATTTGGGAGAGGCCTACAGGATAGCGTGGAATTTTTTGCAGGAGGATCTGCGCCAGGAAGAAGAGGTGCCGGAAACATGCCTTAGCCGAATCGAAGAGACGCCGGAGAGTACGGTCTTTTACATGAATTATAAGGTGGATGACAGAGAGGTTCTGCCGGAGACAGAAGACTATGCGATTCGGATTGAAGTGAAAAACGGCCAGGTATACCGTTATCAGCGGTGTTGCATCCAGGTGGAATATAATTCTTATGGGATTCGAACTGTCCAGGATACGGCCTTGGATGTTTTAAATCGTCAGGCAGGATCTCTGCCGGATACGCTGCAGCTTGTGTACAGACTCTGTTCTGGAGAGGCCGAGCTCTATTGGAGACTGGAATATTCCGGAACGCGATTTTATGAGAAGGTACGGTTATGATGAATTGGAGGACGATCCATACGGTAATGCTTTTGCTCCTGATTCTGGTGAATCTGGGACTCTTCTGGGCGAACCGGATGGAAATGGACCGTTTATACTCTGCTTCAGACGAGGAACTGGAGAGAGTATTGGCGCTGTATGACAGAGAAAATATCCAGGTAGACGCTGTGCTGCGGCGGGAGGGATATCCCAAGGCTCCGGCCATTTTGGGCGGCGCCGGTTTTTTGACGCCGGATCTTGTGGAAAAATTCTTAGGGACAGAATACCGAACCGCGTACATGGATGCCAGACAGAGGCGGTATACTAAGGGAGAAGAGTCCATTTTGCTGGATCCGGAGGGACACAGGTTCCTCTATAGCGGTATGTTAAAGGCCGAGAGCGTGGAAGAGCTGGCCGAACGGTGTCTCGCGGGATGGATCTGTACAGAATACGAAGAGAACCGATGGGTCTAT
>CAVGBV010000112.1:0-5368 GCA_963627615.1 Alloprevotella sp. | reverse complement strand
ACTGCCGCGGCTGAAAAGCGATCTTGTGGATATTTTTGAGGCATGTATTGACGGAACATTGGATCAAATGAAGATTGAATGGGAAGATAACGCGGCGGTCTGTGTTGTGCTGGCTTCCGGCGGATATCCTGTCAGCTATAAAAAAGGATATCCCATTCAGGGACTGCATGCCTTTGATGGTCAGGAAGATATGATGATTTATCATGCCGGAACGGCATTTGATGATCAGGGACAGATTGTAACCAATGGCGGACGGGTATTGGGAATCACGGCTCTGGCGCCGACATTGGAAGAAGCGATTGCCAAGGCCTACGCACATGTGGATCAGGTTTCATTTAAGGATTGTTTTTATCGCCATGATATTGGCCGGAAATGAATGGAGAAGGCAAAATGCAGCGAAGAGCGTTTTCATTGAAGATTAAAGCGGGAGTGAAAGAAGAATATAAGCGTCGCCATGATGAGATCTGGCCGGAAATGCGACAGATGCTTGCGGATGCCGGACTTAGAAATTATTCGATCTGGATGATGGGAGACGATATGCTTTTTGGCTATTATGAGACGGATGACGACGATTACGCTGTCCGTTTTCAGGCAGAGAGCAAGATTGGGCAAAAGTGGGAAGCATATATGGCAGACATGCTGGAAACAAGAACCATGCCTGATGGGACGGTTCAGCCATGCAAAGAAGCGCTGGATATGATGTTTTTGCAGGAGTAATCGACAATTGTTTTGACAGATAGTCGAAAATGTGATACTATGTAATGTGCTGTGAGCAGATCAGACGGTCGCGCGTTCAAGTGCCGAAAGGCCGAACGTGAGGAAAGTCCGAGCTCCATAGGGCAGGATGCTGGATAACGTCCAGTGGGGGCGACCCTAAGGAAAGTGCAACAGAAATATACCGCCGGGAAACCGGTAAGGGTGGAAAGGCGAGGTAAGAGCTCACCGCTCTTTTGGTGACAAAAGAGGCTCTGTAAACCCCATCCGGAGCAAGACCGAACAGGAGGCGATACGGCTGCCCGCTGTGCCTTCGGGTAGGTCGCTTGAACTGTATGGCAACATACAGGCTAGATAGATGACCGTTCAATGACAGAACTCGGCTTATCGATCCGCTCACAGCATAGTAAAAGATTAGGAGACAGGAATGTTTGGATATATCGGCATAAACCGTCAGGAACTGAAAGTACGGGAATTGGAGAGGTATCGGGCCTTTTATTGCGGCCTATGCGATACACTCCGAACTCGTTATGGCCTGGGTGGACAGATGACGCTGACATATGATATGACATTCCTGATTATTTTATTATCTTCCTTATATGAACTAGAAGAAAAGAAGAGATTGGCAAGATGTATGGTGCATCCTGCAAAAAAACATGTACAGATCAAGACAGCCGCAACGAGATATGCTGCGGATATGAATATGCTTCTTACGTATGAGCATCTGATGGACGATTGGGCGGATGAAAAGAAGTTGTGGTCCAGATTGTATGCTTTTTGGATTGCACGCAGAGTAAGAAGAACGAAAAAAAGATATGTTTCAAAAGCAGAAGTTTTTCAGCAGGAGTTGTCTCAACTCAAGCTCCTGGAACAGAAAAATGAACAGAGCCTGGATGCGGCTTCGGGGTGTTTTGGCCGATTGATGGCAGAGCTATTCGCATATAAAAAGGATTCATGGGAACCTTATCTGCGGAAGCTGGGATTTTATCTGGGAAAGTATATTTATTTGATGGACGCCTTTGACGATTATGAGAAGGATAATGAGACTGGCAGTTATAATGTGCTGCGTCAGTTTGAAGATAGACAGGAACGCCGGGAGAGAGTGCGAGAAGCTATGACGATGATGATCGCAGAATGTGCGCAGGTCATAGAATTTCTACCATTAATTCAAGATGAGGGGATTTTGAAAAATATAATCTATTCCGGTGTCTGGAGAGCCTGGAATCGAAAGCTTGCACAGGAGAAAGAAGGGAAAAAGGGAAAATGAATAAAGATCCATATGAAGTGCTTGGCGTTTCGCATAATGCCAGTGATGAGGAAGTCAAAAAGGCATATCGGGAACTGGCAAAACAGTATCATCCGGACCGATATGTAGATAACCCGTTGGCCAATCTGGCTCAGGAAAAGTTTCAGGAGATTCAAAGCGCTTATGAGGCAATTATGAACGAGCGCCAGAAAGGGAATAGTTATACGGGATATACAGGTAACTATTATAACGGCGGTACCGGTAACTATGGAGGCGCTTCACAGGGGGGAGAGTCTTCAGAGCTCAGCATGGTGAGTAACTATTTGCGGATGGGAAGGTTTCAGGAGGCTCTGAATCTTTTGTCCAGGATCAATAATCAAAATGCACAGTGGAATTATTATTGTGCTATAGCTCATAAGGGCATGGGAAACAACATGGAAGCACTGAATTATGCCAGACAGGCGGTTGCCATGGAGCCGAATAATCCACAGTACCGTCAGCTTTTGAATTCCCTGTCTTATGCCGGAAGTCGGTACCAGAATTACGCTCCGCGTTACGGAGGTTCCGAAATGGATCCGTGCGATTGCTGTATGCGGTTATGGTGTGCGGATTCTTTGTGTGAGTGTATGGGGGGAGACCTGTGTCAGTGCATGTAGAGCCCAAGAGGACGGCATACTTAGGAATGCTGCTGGCAGTATGTATGATCCTGCTGTATCTTTCAGAAGCAGTTGCGATCAATACGCTGATATTTATTTTCCTGGCTGCATGCTGCGTGGGAATGGCATATATTATAGGATCGGCCGTATCTGGGAGCGCTTTTTTTGCGGCGGCGGTACTTTTGGGGTATTTTCTTTTGCCAGATAAGGAATCGATCCTGACATTTATTATGATGGGAGTCTATGTCCTGTTTTTAGAAGTTCTTCAGCCGAAGCTGTTAGTTCGCTGCCCGGTATGGATGGTATGGGGATTGAAGCTGGGAATGTTTAATCTGTTTTATATTCCGATGGTGCTATTGGTACCGCAGCTTTTTGTCGATGGAGAAGCGAGCGTTTTGATATCGGCAGTACTGATTGTTCTCGGAAATCTTGTAGTCGTGATGTGCGATTATCTCTATATGGCATTAAGAAGAAAATATGCAGGCCGGATTCAGGCGTGGATGAAGGGGAGGTAAGAAAAATGGATGATGAAAATAAAATGCGCAATAAAAAGATAAAGATCGGAGTAATTTATTTTTCAATCATTCTGGTTGTCCTACTGCTGATCAACTATGGAATGAACAGTGCCAGAAATCAAAAGGTATATTATAGTGAATTCAAGCAGATGGTACAGGATGGTAAGGTTACACAGGTGCAGATGAGTGCGGACGGAAGCATTGCATTCAAAGTATCTGGAGAAACTTTCATTACGTACAATACGGTCGCGACGGAGAGCCTGACAACGATCACGGCTTATCTGGAAGAGAATCAGGTGCCGGTATACGACGGATATATCGCTGAGACCAATATCCTTCTTGCATTGCTTTTGCAGGTAGGAGTACCGATTCTGCTATGTATCGTCTTATGGCATTTTATCTCCAAGAGTATGAGCCGCGGCATGGGAGACGCGATGTCTTTCGGAAAAAATAATGCCAAGATCTATGCGGAGAATGAGACGGGAATTAAATTTGCCGATGTTGCCGGAGAGGATGAAGCTAAGGAGTCGTTGGAGGAGATTGTGGATCTTCTCCACAACCCGCAAAAATATGCGGCGATCGGCGCGAAACTGCCGAAGGGCGCATTGTTGGTAGGACCTCCGGGAACTGGTAAGACCATGTTGGCCAAAGCAGTGGCCGGCGAGGCACAAGTACCTTTCTTCTCAATTTCTGGATCTGAGTTTGTCCAGATGTTTGTCGGAATGGGTGCGGCAAGAGTGAGGGATCTGTTCCGACAGGCACAGGAAAAGGCGCCATGTATTATTTTTATCGATGAGATTGATGCCATCGGCAGAAGCCGTGAGAATTCTATTTCCACCAATGATGAACGGGAGCAGACATTGAATCAGCTGTTGACGGAGATGGACGGCTTTGATTCTTCCAAGGGTGTAGTTATTTTGGGAGCTACCAATCGTCCGGAGATCCTGGATCCGGCACTGCTGCGCCCGGGGCGGTTCGACAGACAGGTAAATGTAGAGATCCCCGATTATCTGGGACGCCTTGCGATTCTGGAGGTACATGCCAAGAAAATACGGATGTCCAGCAGCGTCAATCTGGATACGATTGCGAAGACAACGCCGGGAGCGTCCGGAGCGGATCTGGCAAATATCATCAATGAGGGAGCTTTATTGGCTGTACGGAAGGGACGCAATGCTGTAGAGCAATGGGATCTGGAAGAAGCGTTAGAGGTTGTGATCGCGGGTAAGATCAAAAAGGACAGAGTCTTATCGCCGAAGGAAAAACAGGCGGTTGCGTATCATGAAGTCGGACACGCATTTCTGGGGCATGTGCTTCCACATGCGGATGAAGTCGCAAAGATTACGATTATTCCGCGGACCAAGGGAGCTCTGGGATATACAATGCATCTGCCGGGAGAAGAAAAGTACCTTGTGAGCAGAGAAGAGCTTGAGGATCAGATTGCGGCGCTTTTGGCCGGACGGGCGGCAGAGGAAGTTATGCTGGGACAGGTATCCACAGGAGCATCGAACGATATTGAACGTGCGACGGAAACAGCCAGAAGGATGGTAACGATCTATGGAATGACAGATCGTTTTGATATGGTGGGATTGGAGGCACCGTCCGGTTCGTATTTGGATGGCAGACCTATTCGCCGTTGCAGTGAGGCAACAGAACAGGCGATTGATGATGAAATTCTTAGAATCATTAAGAAACAGCATCAACGCGCGTTAAATATCCTGCTGGAGAACCGCGAGAAGGTAAACGAGATTGCGCAGTTCCTGTTAGAAAAAGAAACTATCTCGGGCGAAGAATTCCTGAGGATTTTTGAACAGGGAGCCTGACAGGGCGATTTGAACAGAAATTAAAAATATTTTTGTTGAAGTTGACGATAAGACAAAGCAAAAAGCATCAAATCTTTAGTGGAAAGATGACTGGACAAATGGGAGCGGTTATGGTATTATATATATGTGACCCCCATATTATATGTATTTTTAGTTGCTACACGAAAAATACTTTCTCCTTGTATACGATATCGAAAGATATCGTTTTTTTTACTTCATATTGACTTTACCATAAAGTGGACAGATAGAATAATGTGCAAAATGTACACGGATTCCCATTGAATATACGGATGTTTTCATAGATTTGTAGAAAGTTATAAAAAGTCTTGACTTTTTATAATAAATTCAATATAATATCTATTGTTCTCTTTCAGAGAAGTTATAATGGGCACTCGCCAAGCGGTAAGGCACTGGACT
>CAVGBV010000111.1:0-5419 GCA_963627615.1 Alloprevotella sp. | reverse complement strand
GTGTACCAGATATTTTTGAAAATCCAGAGAAACCTATAAAAATCTGGTACACCCAAGAGTCTCATTCTCCAAAGTGTACCAGATATTTTCAAAAATCCAGAGAAACCTATAGAATTCTGGTACACCCAGAGTCTCACTCATCAGGGTGTACCAGCCTGTTTGTTTTAAGGATTATTTTTTGTAAGGGATGAAATGGGGCCAGGAGAATTCTCCGCGGTAATTAGAAGCGTTATTGTGGGGATATTTGAAGGGAGCGTTGATCATCTCTCCGGTAAAAGGCGTGTCCTGTGTGTAGAACCACATTTCCTTGGAGTCCCAGACGACGACCTCGTCCCGGGCATCTCCCAAGAGGTCCAGAACTTCCACACACTGCGTAGGATGACCGTCTTCCGGGAAGGGGACGACCTGACGGCCCCAGCCGTCGATCATGCCGCCCTGCGCGCTGTCCGCATTCAATAGCAGCAGATCTCGGCCGTCGCCGGTCCAGTTGACAGGGATGATGACATTGCCATTGGTGCCGGGCTCATCACTGTAGAGAACATTGCCGTGACCGTCATAGATGAAGATGATGCCCTGACTGCCCCAATAGTTGGTGACCGCGGTCTCATATCCAGGCAGATCCGGCCGGTAATTGGCGGTACTGATGCGCTGGGCGTGACAGATCCGCTTGCGGACCTTGACATTGCCCTCAAAGTCGAGGATCATAAAGCCTTCTTCACCGCTGACGATGCCGATATAATCCTGATCGGAATCCGGAATCAGCCGGCCGAAGATGATCTCGTCCGTATGATCCTTGGCGGGAAGCGTCCAGATCTTTTTGCCGTTGGAGTCCACCAGATTGTAGCCGACGAACATCTCATCCCGCCCGTCGCCGTTGATGTCGGCGGTATAGGGGAAATGTCCGGTGATTCCGTCGTGGTAGCGCCATAAGGGTTCCAGCTTGTTATTGTAAACATACAGGCGGCTGTAGCGGTCTTTGATCAGAATGTCCGTGGGAGTGGGATTGCCTGAAAAATTGCAGATACGCACAGCGTCGATATTGACATGGTCAAACGCATACTGCCCGTATGGGACGCCGCTGTAGAGTGTTTCCAGGGGCTCAGTGGATTCCGGAACCGGGATGCTTGCCAGTTCCCGGCCGGTCGCGCCTTCCAGAATGCGCAGACGAAAATCCATGACAGTTACAACTTCATTTTTGCCGTCGCCGTTGATATCCGTAATCTGGAAGGGAAGATCCGCTGTCAGGTCGCCATGGGCGGAATCGCTGCAGGGTTCGCCGATCTGCCAGAGGATCTGTCCGTTCATATCAAACGCGGTCATACAGCTGATATCGGCGTAACGGTCGGTCAGAACCCGCTTATGGTGCTGGCACAGGATCATGTCCAGCTTGCCGTCTCCGGTCAGATCGCCGAAGCGCAGATGTCGCCCGGCGCCGAAATTGCCCAGGGAGATCTTATGATGCAGCTTGAGCTGCGGGTAAGTCTTGCGCTGAGCCGCGACGTCCGCTTCCTGAGCCGCTTTTTCACGGGTAAAGGAGGCGTAGTCCTCTTCGTGCATGGAGAGAATGACATCCGTGTATTGAACGGGAATGGTAGCCATCAACGCGATTCTTCCTTTGGCATAACGGCCGCACTGAGCGCTTAGTGTCACGCCGTCGATGGATGCGGTATAGGTATCGCCGTCTACGGATAAGGTGATATCATACGGAAGGTCAAATTCCGGCTTGTAGTCGGTCTCAGCGAGTACAGTGTATTCTTCCTGGTCCCGCATAGCCCATTGAAGCTTGCCGCCGTTATGGCAGAATAATACATATTGACGGCTGTTTTGATAACGAATGGCGATTCCGGCAAGCCCGTGAGTGTTCAGAAACAGAATTTTGGAAGAAACCTCATAGTTCTGCCACAGACGATCACCTGTAACCAGGGTGCTCCAGGGACGCCATGGATCCTGCACCAGGGGCTTGACCATCTCGTTTTCCATCCAGTGCCGCCCGTCTCTGGGGGCAACCGACCAGAACGGTCCTTTCCAGCTATAATCCGCCATCGGACAATACCAGTGGCCGCTGTAGCCTGAAGTAGGAGCAAAATGGTACTCGCCCATAGCGGAATGATTGGGGTCAAAAGGAAAGCCCCCTAGGGGAAAATCATTAAAATCTTCTTTTTGAAGCAATACTTTACGCATATGTACAGCCTCCTTATATGGATGATATTGGTTAGTTCCAGTATACCATGTTTTCTTCAAAAAAGCTAGAAAGTGCCGGAATTTTATGGTATACTGAAAAAAATATTGGAAAGGCAGGAAACGAAATGAAATTCAGAAACGGATATTGGCTGATGCGTACGGGTGTCACCGAATACGCGGCGGCGCAGGTATGTGACTATAGTTTTCGTGAAGGGACGCTGACTCTGTATTGTTCGGTAAAGCCGGTAGAGAGCCGCAGCGCTACCGTGGACGCCGCACTGCTTACTATAGAGATGAAGGCAGTGGGGCAGAACGCTATCGCGGTGCATGCCTATCATCATATCGGCGGGCATGTCGAGTGTCCGCAGTTTTCCATCGCACAGGCACAGTCGGAGGCAACACTGGCACAGTCTGAGAATGAATTGCGGCTGACGGCTGGGACGATTTGCGCGGTCATTCAAAAAAAGCCGTTTCATATCCGCTATTATGAGGGAAAACGCCTGCTGACGGAATCAGAGGGGCACAGCCTCGCGTATCTTTCCATGCCGGACGGAAGCATTCGGTTCAAAGAAGAATTGGCGCTGTCCGTGGATGAGCTGGTATATGGTCTGGGAGAGCGTTTTACGCCTTTTGTAAAGAACGGGCAGACAGTAGAGCTATATAACGCGGATGGAGGAACCGCCAGCGAGCAGACCTATAAAAATATTCCTTTTTATCTGAGCAGCCGTGGGTACGGCATCTGGGTCCATACACCGGCGCCTGTATCGCTGGAGATCGCTTCGGAAAAGGTGGAAAGGGTGCAGTTCTCCGTAGAAGGCGAAGAGCTCTCCTATTGTGTGATCGCAAGCGGCGGTGCGGAGAATCCGTATCATGGGGTTTTGGCGAATTATACAAGGCTGAGCGGGCAAGCGGCCTTGCCGCCACGCTGGTCCTTTGGACTCTGGTTTTCCACATCGTTTGTGACGGATTACGACGAAAAGACAGTGCTGGGATTTTTGGACGGAATGGAGAAGTGCGGGATTCCGGTAGAGGTTTTTCATTTTGATTGCTGTTGGATGAAAGAATTTGAATGGTGCAGCTTCCAGTGGCGGGAGGATTGCTTCCCGGACCCGGAAGGACTCCTGCGTAAGATTCATGAACGGGGCATTCGGGTCTGTGTATGGATCAATCCGTATATCGCGCAGAAATCTCCGCTGTTCCGGGAAGCGGCCGCGGCCGGATATCTGCTGCGCAGGCCGGATGGCCGTGTATGGCAGACAGATAAATGGCAAGCGGGGATGGGAATTGTAGACTTTACCAATCCGCAGGCTGCGCAGTGGTATCAGGAGCAGCTTAGGGCGCTGCTGCGCATGGGAGTGGATTCGTTTAAGACCGATTTTGGAGAGAGGATTCCGGAGGATGTGGTCTATTATGACGGGTCGGATCCGGTGCGGATGCATAATTACTATACCCTTTTATATAACCGTACAGTGTATGAACTGTTGAAAGAGGAAAAGGGAGCGGAGGACGCGGTAGTCTTCGCGCGGTCGGCCACGAGCGGATCTCAGGCGTATCCGGTTCATTGGGGAGGAGACTGCGCGTCCAGCTACCGTTCCATGGCCGAATCCCTGCGGGGAGGCCTGTCATTGGCCTTGTCCGGCATCGGATTCTGGAGCCATGATATGGGCGGCTTTGAAGACGACGCGTGTACGCCGGACCTCTATAAACGCTGGACACAGTTTGGGCTGCTGTCCACCCATAGCCGGTATCATTCCAGCAGACGCTATAAGGCGCCGTGGCTGTATGATGAAGAAGCGGTCCGCATCAGTCGGCAGTTTACATGCCTGAAGCTTTCCCTGATGCCGTATTTGTGGGCGCAGGCGGTTGAGTCTGTACGGGAAGGACTGCCCATGCTGCGGCCGATGCTTTTGGAATTTCCGCAGGATGAGATGTGCCGGTATCTGGACAGACAGTATATGTTGGGACGGGATCTTCTGGTAGCGCCGGTGTTCAGTCCGGACGGCATGGTTAAGTTCTATTCGACGGAAGAACCTATGTGGGCGGCCGCTGGTATACGCAGCATTTCGATTATGACAGCCTGCCGGTCTTTGTCCGCAGCGGCGCAGTGCTGATCCGCAGCGGTGAGGAGAGAAAGAGCGCCGAATACGAAGACAGGCATAATGCACGGATCTGCATCTATGATGTTCCCGTGGAAGGGACGTCCGCTGCCTGCTACGACCGAAAAGGGCAGGAGATTGCGTCGGTCCGTGTGACAAGAAATGAAGAACAGCTGGTGGTTGTCGCCCATGGATTTGATAAGGAGAGCCGAGTCGTACTGGAGGGACAGGAGTATCCGCTGGCCGGGGATGTTCTTGTACTGGTATAAAGGAGCATTATGGAAGAATTTATTAACTACGCGCACCGCGGAGCCAGCGAATATTATCCGGAGAATACCTTCTTGGCGTTTTATGCCGGTTTGGCCATGGGGGCCAATGGAATCGAGACGGATGTTCAGATGAGCCGGGACCATATACCGGTATTGTTCCATGATCGTACGCTGGAGAGAATGACAGGAAAGCCTGGCAGCGTCGGAGAGTATACCTATGATGAGCTGATGGCAATGGAAGCATATAAGGGAAAGTACCGGGATAAAATTGCGGGTTTGGAGGATTTTCTGCGGCACTTTTCATTTCAGCCGCTGCGTTTTGCGATAGAGCTTAAAGGCACGGACGCGGAAGAAGCGGTTGCGGAAAACATCTGCCGATACAAAATAGAAAAAAAGACCGTAGTGACATCCTTTGAATTGGAGTATCTGAAAAAGTTCCGGGAGATCCTGCCGCAGGTGCAGATTGGGTTCCTGGCGAGAGAGATAACACTGGAACTCATGGAAGAGCTTCGGCAGCTTGGGGCAGAGGAGTTGTGTCCCAGAGCGGGAAGCTTCACAAAAGAGGATGTGCAGCGCTGGCATAGGATGGGGCTTCGTGTACGCGCCTGGGGTGTCAAAGAAGAGGAGCTGATGCGGCAGTCTTATGAGGCCGGCGTGGACGGGATGACGGTGAATTTTCCGGACAAGCTGGTCAGGTACCTTGGAAATCCGGCGTCATATTGACAAAGAACGCCGGATGGACTACAATACAATGGTGTGAGAAAGGGGGAGAGAGGCGTGCCTGAGCAGAAAAACCGGCAAGAATGGTTTTTTAAGTGGATTACTCCGCTGCAGGCCATGCGGCTGTGTGTCGCGATTGTGATTGTATGCATC
>CAVGBV010000110.1:0-5423 GCA_963627615.1 Alloprevotella sp. | reverse complement strand
TGCTTCGAGTCCATATAAGCACAGAACAGCTCCGGCTGAGAGTCCTGATCGAAATCGACCAGTTTGACAATCACCAGACCGGTATAGGCGGTATCTGCCGCTCCGGCGCCGTATTGCTCCGTGAGATCATTGATAATATCAAGGTAAGCGCCTTCCCAGGAAGAGGGAGTATCCTGCGCTTGAGAAGAAGATTCTTCCACAGAGGAGACTTCTTCCGGCTGTGAATTTTCCTCTGGCTGTGAATTTTCCGCCGGATCCGGGGAGCTGATCGGCTGTGAAACCTCTTGACGAGAATTCTCCGGAGAGGACGGATCTGGTTCTTTTACACTGTTGCAGCCTAAGAGGCAGGTTACAAAGATAAGACATAAGAATAAACTGATCTTTTTCATAGCAGAGCCTCCTTAATAGATTGTAAGCGTTGATCCTTGTCCTTATTGTAAGCGATTTCAGAAGGAAAAGCAATAACAAAAGTATTAAATATTATCGCGTCCAATCTCCCTCTCTTTTACTTTCATTTTACATAAGTAATCTTTGTCTTTTACAATCCGGCAGTATACTTTGCTCGTAGTCAAAAATAAAAGCTTATGGAGGAATAAGTGATGAAAAAGTGGTTAGCACTTGCAATGACAATGATTATGACAGCGGCTTCGCTGGTAGGATGCGCACAGGAAAGCGCAAACGGAACTTCCGGCAACACAAACGGGAATTCAGGCAGCGCAACAAATAGCAATGGCACAGAGTTGGGAGCGATCTCCGTACTGTCCCGTGAAGATGGTTCTGGTACCAGAGGCGCGTTTATTGAGCTCATGGGAATTGAGCAGAAGGACGCAGACGGCAAAAAGGTAGACCGGACTGTGGATACAGCAGAGATCACAAACAGTACCTCTGTTATGATGACAACGGTTGCCGGCAATGCGTCCGCGATCGGATACATATCTCTGGGTTCTCTGGATAAGTCGGTCAAGGCATTGAAGGTCGATGGAACGGCTCCTTCGGTTGAGGCGGTGAAGGATGGCAGTTATAAAGTATCCCGTCCCTTCAACATCGCGACCAAGGCAGAGATCAGTGATCTGGCACAGGATTTCATCAACTTTATCCTGAGTGCGCAGGGTCAGGCAGTGGTAGAGGATCATGGATATATCAGCCAGGGCAACAACGGTGACTTCACCAGCAATGGCGCGACCGGTAAGATTGTCGTCGGCGGTTCCTCTTCTGTAACTCCGGTTATGGAAAAGCTGAAGGAAGCGTATACAGCGCTCAATGCCAACGCAGTGATCGAGATCCAGCAGAGCGATTCTACAACAGGAATGAATGACGCGATCGAAGGAATCTGCGACATCGGCATGGCATCCCGTGAGCTGAAGGACAGTGAACTGGAAGCAGGTCTTCAGAACACCGTCATCGCACTGGATGGAATCGCGGTCATCGTCAACAATGACAATCCTCTGGAGGGTGTGACCAGCGAGCAGGTTATGAAGATCTACACAGGTGAGATTACCAACTGGTCCGAACTGCAGTGAGCGGACGATCATGAGAAAATTCGGTGAAAAAGTGATGTATGCGGTCTTTCTGATGACCGCATGCATCTCTATTATATCGGTAGTTCTGATTTGCCTGTTTTTATTTGCCAACGGAATTCCGGCGATCCAGGAGATCGGGTGGCTGAACTTCCTGTGCGGAACACAATGGAAGCCGGGACAGGATCTGTATGGGATCTTTCCTATGATCCTGGGCAGTATCTATGTGACGGCCGGGGCACTGGTGGTAGGGGTGCCGATCGGCCTTTTGTGCGCTGTTTTCATGGCGCGCTTTTGCCCGAAAAAGCTTCATAAGGTATTGAAGCCGGTGGTGGATCTGCTGGCAGGGATCCCTTCAATCGTGTATGGTTTCTTTGGCTTGGTAGTGATTGTACCGTGGATGCAGCGGATAACAGGAGCGCCCAGCGGTAAAAATATACTGACGGCATCGATCATGCTGGGAATCATGATCCTGCCTACGATTATCAGCGTGTCCGAAGCGGCGCTGCGGGCGGTGGATAACAGCTTTTACGAAGGAGCGCTGGCACTGGGAGCGACCCATGAACGCAGTGTTTTTAAGGTGGTTCTGCCGGCGGCTAATTCCGGCGTAATCGCGGGTGTCGTCCTGGGAATCGGACGCGCGATTGGAGAAGCGATGGCGGTCAGCATGGTAGCCGGAAATCAGCCGATTCTGCCGGGCAGCCTGCTGTCCGGTGTCCGAACACTGACAGCCAATATCGTATTGGAGATGGGGTATGCCGCGGATCTGCACCGGGAGGCGCTGATCGCGACAGCCGTCGTTCTGTTTGTCTTCATTTTGATCATCAATCTGTCCCTCTCAGCATTTAAAAGGAGGAAGCAGTTATGCGTACTCCGCAGAATATAAACTGCCTGACCGTACGGGATAAACTGCGTTTTTACAAGAAGCATCCGATGTCATTTGCGGCATATTTGCTGGTATACATATCGGCTATTGTAACGGTGGGGATCCTGGCGCTGCTTGTCGGTTACATCCTGATCAAAGGAATCCCGTATCTGAAGCCGGAGCTGTTCGCGTGGGAATATAATTCCGAGAATGTTTCCATGATGCCGGCCATTATCAATACCTTCACCATGACGGGATTGACGCTTTTGATCGCGGTTCCCATCGGAATCGGAGCCGCCATTTATCTGGTAGAATATGCGGGACGCGGCAATAAGCTGGTCGGACTGGTCAGGATGACAACGGAGACGCTGGCCGGAATCCCGTCCATTGTATATGGACTGTTTGGCTATCTGATTTTTGTAATCGCGCTGCATTTTGGACGTTCAATGCTGTCCGGCGCGCTGACACTGGCCATTATGATTCTGCCAACGATCATGCGGACGACGGAGGAGGCCCTCAAAGCCGTTCCGGATACGTACCGCGAGGGCAGCTTCGGCTTGGGTGCGGGACGGCTGCGGACTGTATTTCGTGTGGTACTGCCTTCCGCGGTTCCTGGAATTCTCTCCGGTATAATCCTTGCGATCGGAAGGATTGTCGGTGAGACAGCGGCCCTGATCTATACTTCCGGTACAGTTCCGGGAGTTCCGACGAGTTTGATGCAGTCGGGCCGTACATTGTCGGTTCATATGTACGCGCTGTTGTCGGAGGGACTCTATACCGATCAGGCATATGCAACAGCGGTTGTTCTACTGGTACTGGTATTGCTGATCAATGCATTGGCCGGTTGGGTCGCGAAAAGAATACAGGCAAACAAGGGGTGAGAGGAATGGATAAATTTACAATACGGAATCTGGAACTGTGGTATAACGATTTTAAGGCTCTGAAGGGGATCGACATGAAGATTCCGGAGAAGGAGATCACCGCTTTTATCGGTCCCTCTGGTTGCGGTAAGTCTACATTGTTAAAGACATTGAACCGGATGAACGATCTGGTGGAAGGGTGCCGCATCAGCGGAGAGGTTTTGCTGGATGAAGACAATATTTATAAAGGGATGGATCCCAGTCTGCTGAGAAAGCGTGTGGGTATGGTATTCCAAAAGCCCAATCCGTTTCCGATGAGTATCTATGACAATATCGCGTTTGGACCCAGGACGCACGGAATCCGTTCTCGCAAAGAATTGGATCAGATTGTGGAAGAGTCCCTGCGCGGAGCCGCCATCTGGGATGAGGTCAAGGACCGGCTGAAAAAAAGCGCCTTAGGACTCTCCGGAGGACAGCAGCAGCGTCTGTGTATTGCCAGAGCGCTGGCGGTCAAGCCGGAGGTGCTGCTTATGGACGAGCCGACTTCAGCGCTGGATCCGATCTCGACGTCCAGAATAGAGGACCTGGCGGTAGAACTGAAGAAGAATTATACTATTGTCATGGTAACGCACAATATGCAGCAGGCGGCGCGTATTTCTGACAAGACAGCGTTCTTCCTGCTGGGAGAAGTGGTAGAGTTCGGAGAGACGGAACAGCTTTTCAGCATGCCGAAGGACTCACGGACAGAAGAATATATTACGGGGAGGTTTGGCTGATGCGCAATCAATATAATGAACAGTTAAAGGAGCTGCATGAACAGATGGTCCATATGGGGAATCTGTGTGAAGAAGCCATCTCGGCTGCCGCGGTATCCATCATGGGACGAACGCCCGGAGGCCGGGAACGGGCATACCATGCGGATGAACAGATCGATAAGATGGAACGCCAGATCGAGGATCTGTGCCTTCGTCTGCTTTTGCAGCAGCAGCCGGTAGCCGGAGATCTGCGCAGGATCTCTGCGGCGCTTAAGATGATCTCTGACATGGAGCGGATCGGGGACCAGGCGGCGGATATCGCGGAATTGTCAGCATACCTGGCCAACAGCGGATTAGCGGAAAAGTCCGTATTGAACGATATGGCCAAGGTGGCGGTGCAGATGGTCGATGAGAGCATCGAAGCTTTTGTCAATGCCGATTTGGAGTTGGCCCATAAGGTAATCACGGATGACGACATGGTAGATACCCTTTTTGAACAGCTTCGAACTGACCTACCGCAAGTCATGGTTCGTGGGGAGATGGAGGCACGGGTCGGCCTGGATCTTCTGATGGCCGGTAAATATCTGGAGAGAATCGGTGACCACGCGGTAAATATCGCTGAATGGGTAGAGTTCTCCATTACAGGAAATCACAAGAATCATGAACATCAGCTGTGGGAGCATTGACAGCTAAAAAGGACAGAGGGCTGTTGCCCAATGTAGTATGATTCTTATATATTTTACAATTGCAAACATTCAGAAAAGTGATACAATATCCCTCTAAGGAGGGATATTTTGTTTCCAGTGATTTATTTTCTATTCGTCACCGCCAAATGCCTCTCGTATGGTTCCTGGAGCTTGTCCCGCAAGCGTCACACCAACGGACACATGTATTATTACAAACAGACCGCTGATAAGACTAGTTATGTGAGGCGCAGGGACGAATCTCAGGTTCTGGCTGAATACGATGAGCGCCAGAAGTGGCGCCAGGAACGAAAGGTGCTTCAACAGCAGCTGATGAGTCTATCTCCTGCCGAGCGCCGCGAAGCCCGCCAGCAAATGAAATTGTATCAAGAGCTTGGGCTCGAGAAATTGCCTCTGGGTAAGGATATATCCTTTGACGGGACGGTTCTCGATTCCAGAGCTGAGATTATCCTCTATGAATTCTTGAAAAATCTGGGTATTATGAGCGAACATAATCGCCCGATTGATTCTGGATCCTACAGCTATTGGCCGGATTTTACGTTCACCATCAATGGCAAGAGGATGTATCTGGAGCATATGGGAAAATTAGATGACCCACAATATCGTCGCAAACAGATCGAAAAGATCAAAAATTATAAAACTCATGACATACGGCTTGGTGAGAATCTGGTCATCACAAGCTCCCATAGACACTTTCAAGCACCCAGAATCCTCTGGCAATT
>CAVGBV010000109.1:0-5618 GCA_963627615.1 Alloprevotella sp. | reverse complement strand
ATCGTACCCTGACCGCTCCGGAAGAGACACACGAGGAATGTAGCAAAGCTATTCAGGATCTTCTGGCAAAATACCCATTGTACGAATAAAATTTTGATGGCGCAGTGAGCAACTGCGCCATCCATATGCTTACACCAAGGAGAAGAACATGCAGCCGGAAGACCGTTTGTATCAGATGTATCTACAGATTCTCAATGAAGAACTGATGCCCGCCATGGGATGTACAGAACCGATCGCCATCGCTTATGCCGCCGCCCGTGCCAGGAATGTTTTGAGCGAAACCGTTGTCCGCGGAGAAATCGGCGTAAGCGGTAATATCATCAAGAATGTCAAAAGCGTAATTGTTCCCAACACCGGCGGTCTGAAAGGGATCGAAGCCGCAGCCGCGGCCGGAATTGTCGCGGGCAGTGCGGAAAAGGTATTGGAAGTCATTTCTGAGGTTAATGAAGAACAGAAGCAGGAGATCCGCCGTTTTTTACAAAATACTCCGTTTCATGTTCATCCTTCCGATAGTGAAGACCAGCTTGATATCGACATTACGCTGTATTCCGCATCCGGGAGCGCAAGAGTGCGGATCACTGGATCCCATACCAATATTGTCCTGATTATGAAGGACGGGGAGGTTCTGTATCGTTCCGGTGAAACAGGTCCGGCAGCAAAAGAAGCGATCACAGATCGCAGCCAGCTATCCGTGGAGAGGATTGTCGCGTTTGCGGATTGTCTGCGAATCGAAGATGTTCAGGAAGTATTAGGACGTCAGATCGCCTATAACATGGCAATCGCAGAAGAGGGGATCAGCCATCCCTACGGAGCCTGTGTCGGCCGGATTCTTCTCTCTCAGGATGGAGAAAGCTTGAAGAATAAAGCCAAGACATATGCGGCCGCCGGTTCGGATGCCCGAATGAGCGGCTGTGAGCTTCCGGTCATCATCAATTCCGGAAGCGGTAACCAAGGCATCACCGTGAGCGTTCCCCTCATCATCTACGCCAGGGAACGGCAGATTCCGCAGGAGACCTTATACCGGGCACTGGCTCTCTCCAATCTGATCGCAATCCATCAGAAGACCGGAATCGGACGTTTATCAGCCTATTGCGGTGCTGTCAGCGCCGGGTGCGGCGCCGGATGCGGGATTGCCTATATGGAAGGTGCGGATTACCGTGGAATCGCGCACACCTTGGTCAATGCTCTGGCCATCGTTTCCGGCATTGTCTGCGACGGCGCGAAACCTTCTTGCGCGGCCAAAATCGCTTCTTCTGTAGAAGCCGGTATCTTCGGATGGCAAATGTATCAGGCTGGACAACAGTTTTACGGTGGGGACGGTATTCTTTCCAAGGGAGTTGAAAATACGATCCATAACGTATGCCGTTTGGGTCGGGACGGCATGCGTGAGACCGATCGTGAGATCATCCGCATCATGACCGGATGCTAATAGCAACAATATTATACATATTTAGGAGGATATAGAAAGATTATGGGATTATGGGAACTTTTTTTGATTGCAGTCGGATTGTCTATGGACGCTTTTGCGGTATCGGTATGTAAGGGCCTCTCCGTCCAGAAGCTTCAGGTCAAGCACATGGTTCTGGTCGGAGCGTATTTTGGCATCTTTCAGGCAATCATGCCGACCTTGGGATACATTCTCGGATCGCAGTTCCAGGCGTATATAGAGAGCTTTGATCATTGGATCGCTTTTATCCTTTTGGTTCTGATCGGCATCAGCATGATCCGGGAAGCCAACAGCAAAGACGAGGAGCAATGTAATGACTCCTTTGATGTCAAAACCATGCTGCTTCTGGCCATCGCGACCAGTATCGACGCTCTGGCCGTCGGTGTGACTTTCGCGTTCCTCCAGGTAGATATCGTCCCGGCTGTCTGTTTTATCGGAAGCATCACATTTATCCTGTCAGCCGTCGGTGTGAAAATCGGTCATGTATTTGGTACCAAATACAAGGCGAAGGCAGAGATCTTCGGCGGAATCGTACTGATTCTGATCGGAGTCAAAATCCTCCTGGAGCATCTTGGAATTTTCGGTTAAAATCAGAAAGATCCGGATCTGTGCAAAGGCACAATCCGGATCTTCTTTTATTCGCCAAAAGAAATACCAATATCTCGGCCGCAATGAATCATCTGATGATCCTTGGGGACAAATTTAGTCTTACCCGCGATATCCTTCAGCGGATTGCAGGTAATCTGTCCGTTCTTCATCGCAACAGCCTGTCCATAATTTTCTGACTGGATCAGATGGGCAGCATAGCTTCCAAACTGTGTTGAAAGAATGCGGTCATAAGGAGAAGGGGAGCCTCCTCTCTGATAATGCCCAGGCACAACAACCCGCGTCTCCAGACCTGTACGGCTTTGAATCTGATTGGCCAGATAATAGGAGACCGAAGGGAAATTTCCATCCTTCAGGACCTGAGCGCGCTCTTTGCGTTTCTTATCGGCCAGCGCTTTGTCATAGGCGCCTTCCGCGATTGCAATGATGGTAAAACTGCGGTGATTGGAAATACGCCGCTCGATAGAAGCAATGACACTGTCAATACTGTAGGGGATTTCCGGCAGAAGTACGATATCCGCGCCGCCGGCAATTCCGGCATAGAGCGTAAGCCAGCCGGCTTTATTTCCCATCAGCTCTATGACCATGATACGGCCATGACTGTTCGCGGTTGTATGAATCCGGTCCACAACATCGGTCGCGATATCAACCGCGGTATGGAAGCCAAACGTAACATCGGTTCCCCAGATATCATTATCAATCGTCTTGGGCAAGCCAATTACATTGAGTCCTTCTTCCGAGAGCAGATTGGCCGTTTTATGCGTCCCATTGCCACCCAGAGTAATCAGGCAGTCCAACTTCATCTTCTTGTAATTTTCCTTCATGGAGGCTACCTTGTCTACGTTGTCCTCTTCAATAATACGCATATTGCGGTAGGGCTGACGCGACGTTCCCAGGATCGTGCCTCCCAGGGTCAGAATCCCGCTGAACTCACTGCGCTGCATCTCCCGATAGTCGCCTTCGATTAAACCTCGGTAACCATCCGCAATTCCGACAAATTCCGCGTCAAAGAGCTCATAGCTGGCACGTGCAACACCGCGGATCGCGGCATTCAGTCCGGGACAATCCCCGCCGCTGGTTAAGATTCCAATTCTACGCTTCATTCTCCACCATGTCCTCACTTTCTGAATCATTCTTACCTTTATTATACAGCATTTGTATCCTATTTTCCATAAGTTTTAAAATAAAAATTGAATCCTGACGAAAATCGTGGTATACTATGGAATAAAGATTATATATAGGGGGTACAGTACAATGTTAAACACAGAAATGGTAAACTTTTTCGAATCGATTCTGGACGCGCGCAGCGATGAATTTCGTGTGACCGATCAGGATCTTGTATCGGAACAGGCATTTGAAAAAAAGCAGGCGAAGATCCGAGCCAAGGTCGTTGAGCTTCTGCGTTTGAGAGAGGTTGGCGAACGCTTCGGCATGAAGCGTCTGGACGATGATTGTCATGTTCTTCCGCTTCCGGCTCCTTCTGTTGAAGTTACCGAGCGTGTAGCCTGCGATGGCTATACAAGAGAGCACTGGATCATGGAGACGCTGCCCGGTATTCATATGCCACTGTTCGTGCTGATTCCGGACGGATATGATAAGACGGTCAAGCATCCCTGCATCCTCGCGGCTCATGGACATGGCCCCGGAAAGGACAGTGTTGTCGGAACCTCCAAGGTTCCTGAGATGCTGGCGCGTCTGAAGAACGCGAAATGCTACGGCGATATCATGGCGAAAGCCGGATATATGGTATTCGCTCCCGATATGTGGGGATTCGGCGAGCGGCGAACCAAGGATGACGCGGTCTACGGAGATCGGGATTGTGCCGTTCTCTCAGACGCGGCAGAGGCCTGCGGCCTGACGCTCCTCGGATTATTTGTCTGGGATCATATGCGGATTGTTGACTATATGCTGGCGCAGGATTACTGCAGCGAAGCGGCCATGATGGGATTTTCCGGCGGCGGCGAGCAGACGATCTACACGACCGCGCTGGATGAACGGATCGTGTGGGGATATGCCGGAGGCTATCTGCACAAGTTCAAGGGCGGTATGCTCTATAACCATATGTGCGCATGCAACTTTGTGCCGGATCTCTTTAAGACCATGGAACTCAGTGATGTCGCAGGATTAATTGTTCCGCGTCCCATGCTCTACGAGAACGGAACAGAAGACGGGCTGAACGGACATGGCGGTATCGCCAATGTCGAAGAGGCTGCCGGCCTTCTGCGCAAAATGTACGCTGTCTACGGCAAGGAAGACAATCTGGAGACCAATTTCTGGCCGGGCGGACATCAGTATAACGGCGCCAAGACTATGGACTTCGCGAAAAAACATTTCTGATCAAAATTCATCTAACGGAGGGTATATATATGAGACTGGTGGTTCCGACCCTGTTCGGGCTGGAGGGACTGGCAGCCGATGAGCTGCGTTATATCGGCATGGAGAATGTCTCAGCTGAGAACGGCCGGGTATTCTTTGACGGCGATTTTGAAGAAATCGCCCGGGCCAACATCCGCAGCCGAATGGGCGAGCGAGTTCTGCTGTTGCTTTCTTCCTTTACGGCGACTTCCTTTGAGGAATTGTTTCAGGGAGTGCGCGCGATCGAATGGGAGCAGTGGTTAGGCAAGACGGATGCATTTCCCGTCAAAGGCTGGTCTCTCAATTCTGTACTGCATAGTATACCCGACTGTCAGAGTATTATTAAAAAAGCGATCGTAACACGTCTTAGTGAGCGTTATAAGATTGAATGGTTTGAAGAGAGCGGTCCCACCGTACAGGTTCAGTTTTCCATCATGAAGGACGAAGTCATGATTCTGCTGGATACCAGCGGTCCGGGACTGCATAAGCGCGGATACCGTGCCAATGCCAACGAGGCTCCGCTGCGTGAGACACTGGCAGCCGGTATGGTGGACTTGGCCCATGTGCGTTCCGGCAGTACCGTGGTAGATCCGATGTGCGGATCCGGAACCATTTTAATCGAGGCAGCCATGAAGGCGCGGAATATCAGTCCCGGTTTGATGCGCCGCTTTGCGTGTGAAAAATGGAGCTGTTTTCCGGAAGATATTTTTAAGCAGGAACGGGCGGCGGCCAAGGCGCTGATCCGAAAAGATGTAGATTTTCACGGGCTGGGTTCCGATATCGACCAAAAGGCTGTAAACCTGACCCGTGAAAACGCCAAAAAAGCGCATGTGGATGATCTGATTCGGGTTAGTCGCCTGGATATACGTAGATATCGTCTGCCTTCTGACACTCCTGTCATTGTGATCTGTAACCCGCCGTATGGCGAACGCATGATGGAAAAAGAAGAGGCCGAAGCATTGTATCAGATCATGGGAGAACGTCTGCCGCAGCGGGCTGGAAACAGTTATTATATCATCACCTCTCATCCCGATTTTGAGCACTTTTTCGGAAGAGCAGCCGATCGAAAAAGAAAGCTGTATAACGGCATGCTGCAATGCCAATTCTATATGTATTATAAAAGAAAGCTGTAGGAGGATATTGTAATGGAAAATCAGGAAAATCAACAAGTAGCGGAGGGATGTACGCATGATTGTTCTTCATGCGGTCA
>CAVGBV010000108.1:0-5705 GCA_963627615.1 Alloprevotella sp. | reverse complement strand
GCGGTAACGAAAAGATAATAGATCACTGGAAACAACAATATCCCTCCTTACGAGGAATATTGTATCACTTTTCTGAATATTTCGCAATCGTATTTATATACCTTGCGGCTATTATAATTTCCTCATATATTCCAAAATCGCCTCCAGCGCATTAGCCGCGGCCCACAGATTATAGGAAAACCATACGGAAGCAGGTGTACCATCTCCGTAGAATTCCACCAGGGTGGCATCCGAAGGACAAAATCTCTCAGTAAGTCCCCCATAGCTATCAAAGCCCATAGTATCAGGATAGAGCTCCAAAGACTGCATCAGCCAGTGAATACTGTCCATGGCTCTTTCATAATGATATGGATTGCCCGTGACTTTTGATAAATAAATCAAATCTGAATCCACCAGGACCCCCATAGGATGAATGTGCATATTGGAAACCGAAGTCACAGAACCGCCGCAGGAATTCCAGTCACTATTACTCAAAGGCGGACAAATAGGTCTCGCCTTAAAAGCATACCGCCAGGTGTATTCATAATGGGCTGACCACTCGAAATAAGTTAAGAATTCAGGCTCTCCCGTCAATTCATACACCAATCGGGCTCCCTTCAAAAATCCCAAATTACCTTCCTGATCTACCGCCTTCAGCGTATCCAAAGGTGTCCCATAGCAGTTTACTGCCTTTACAAAGCCTGCATAATAGCGCAGTGCCGCCTTAGCGCTTTCCAGATATGTTTTATCCTTTTCAAACTTATATAACAGAGCGCAGCTTGGAATAAACCAGGCCCCACCAAAAGAATCAAAATCCAGCACCTTTTTCTCCGTACCGCTGAAGGCATAGCCAAAAGCTCCGTCCTCCCGCTGCAGAGAAATGACCGTACCAATTACCTTTTTACAGGTCTCCAACCATTTTCAGGATATTCCTCGCCAATGCTTTTCAGATAGTCAATGGTTTTCAGAATACCATATATACAGCTGCCGTTGGTATATGCGCAGTGACTCTCCCAGGATTGCTCCGTCCCCACCCAGACCTTCAGGAAATCCTTACCGTCTACAGGTTTTGTCTGTTCATAAATCAGTCCCGACTTTTCATTATATCTTGCAACAAAGGAATCGATCATTGCCTCTCCGCTGCGTCCTGTGAATGGCTCCTTTAACATATGCCTTGCCAGGACTAATGGATAGGCAAGTACCGCTCCTCCCGTCCAACCGATTTCTGTTACGGTTCTACGCACCCGCATAACAGGGTCCTGCGGCAGCTTGCAGTGTAAATTCGTATATTCCCCCAGCTCCTCCTTCCAAGATACCTGCTGAGTATAGCGAAACAGCGCTCTTGCCGCCTCCTCAAAACTTTTCTTATAGGTGGGACGCTCTGCCAGAGAAGCATACTCTCTTTCAATCATAGCATAAATATCGCTATGTTCACCCTTCGGATTATAATAAATCCGTCCCTCACAAGAGGCATGCCGTATCCCCTCCTCCACACTTGGCTGGGGATTTCGTTTCGTTACCGCCGTTACAGGAAGATTTACGCTTCCCAAAGTAATACCGACACTGCCCGGCAGGGATACGGACAAACCATTATGTATATAATTTCCATTTTCTTCGGAATAAGGATTTACGGTAATTCCTAAAGATCCCTCTTTTCCTGACATAAACGCAATAGGTGTAGCTGCTCTATCCGCTCTGAAGAACCAGTACGGGGAGCAATATTCCTTTTCGGGATGCTCATAGGTCAGCATTGGAAACTCTCCTGGTCTGCCTACTTTGCAGTTATTGTCGCCATAGATACAACAAGGGATGATGTGAAAGACAGTATTATCCCTCACTGCTTCAGCACTCTCCGCCAGTTCTAACGATATAACAGTCTCATCCTCAGAATCCGCACACAGCCGGTAATAAATACCCTCCTCACAAATCCGCAGTTCCAGCTTACCCTTCAGATTCTTTGATTGAAAACCGCCGTCTTCCTGCAATTCAATTTGCTCCCATTGTTTCTGTCGCCATCTGAAAAGCAGCAGCTGATATTCTTTCTTGTCAAAGTGAATTTTCATCTTTATTCTCCTTTTCACCAATCCATTGCACAAGATACCAAAAAGGCCTACCGCCTGCAATCCACAGACAGTAAGCCCGTCCATCCAAACTCAGTTTTCTTTTTTCCCGAGCATCTCCTGGAGTGTTCTCCATCCCAGGACAGCACATTTGGTTCGAGACGGCATATGCGCAATATCCCGCAGAGCCGATGCCTCTTCCAGGCTGTCGATCTCCTCTTCCGACGCTTCCCCTCGGATCATCCGGAAGAAAAGCTTTCCGAGTCGCAGTGCCTCTTCCTCACTCTTTCCAATAATCATCCCCAGCATAATGTCCGCTGATGCCTGAGAAATAACACATCCGTCTCCTACAAAGGTTCCGTCGATGATAACACCATTCTCTACCTTCAGCTTCAGTGTAATCTCATCTCCGCAGCTGGGATTGACACCTTCCAGTACCAGATTGGCATCCGGCAGATCTCTCTTATGCTCCGGCCGAATATTGTGTTCTGTCAGAATTTCATTATAAAAGCTTCTCTCATTCATAGCCCATTTTTCTCCTAACTCCGGCAACGCTTTCTACAAAACGATCTGCCTCTTCCTCGGTATTGTAGAACTGAAAACTGGCTCTCGCAGCCGAACGGACACCAAGCCACTCTAAAAGCGGCTGTGCACAGTGATGCCCGGCGCGAATATCAATCCCATCCGCCTCCAGCACCGCACTGATATCATGAGGATGTACCTGATCGATCGTAAAGGTAAGAATCCCCACATGATGTTCCGGATCCTGTGATCCTAAGACATGCACATACGGGAGTGCCTGCAGCCCCTCCATCGCCCGGCGGGTCAGCGCTTTCTCTCTCTCTTCTATCTTGGAAAAGCCTTTTTGCTCTATATAACGAATCGTGGCCGCAAGTCCCACTGCTCCTGCGGCATTCACGGTTCCCGCCTCAAATTTATGCGGAAGCTCGGCATAAACTGCCGACTGCCGGCTCACGGAGTCAATCATTTCTCCGCCGGTCAAAAACGGCGGCATCGCCTCCAGCAGCGCTCTGCGTCCATATAAAACGCCGATTCCCATGGGACCCATGAGTTTATGACCGGAAAAGGCCAGAAAATCGACATCCAGTTTTTTTACATTCACTTCCATATGCGGCGCGCTCTGCGCAGCATCCAATACTACGACCGCGCCTACCTCATGCGCTCTCGCAATCACCTTCTCAACGGGATTGACACATCCCAGTACGTTGGACACATGCGCAATCGCCACGATCTTGGTGCCCGCATGGATTCTATCCTCTATCATCTCATCGCGAATCGTTCCATCCGGTTCGCAATCCAGAAAAACCAGCTTGGCTCCTGTCTGCCTCGCTACCATCTGCCATGGCAGGAGATTGCTGTGATGCTCCATAATGGTCACAGCAATCTCCTCTCCCGGCTTCAGGTGCTGCAAGCCATAGCTATAAGCCACGAGATTCAGACTCTCTGTCGTATTTCTCGTAAAGATGATCTCTTCACTATGCTCCGCATGGATAAAATTCTGGACGGTACGACGGGATTCTTCGTAGAGCTCTGTCGCTTCCATACTTAACGGATAAAACCCACGCAGCGGATTGGCATTATGCGCTTCATAAAAATCCCGCATTGCTTCCAGCACGCAGGAAGGCCGCTGTGCCGTCGCCGCATTGTCCAGATACGCTGTCGGATTTTGCATCAACAACGGAAAATCTTTTCGGATTTCAGATACGTTCAGCTTCTGCTTCATCCTCCAGCACCTCCTCTATCTCCTGTCTTGCTTTGGCCTCTAATTTTTCATTGCCAAATTCCGCACACAACCTCTCCAGCTTTCCACGAGTCAGAATCCGTTCTGCTGTCAGGCGATCAATTCCTCTTCCTGCGAAATAAAAGAGTGTGTCTTCATCCAATTCTCCGATGCTCGCCCCATGGTTGCCCTGTACATCTTCTTCAGCGTACAAAATCAGCGGAACTGTCTTGTTGACAATATCGTCCCCCAGAAGCAGTACATTCTCTTCTTCATTTCCGACCGACTTACTGGCTCCGCGTTTAAAATCAATCGTACCCCGGAAGACCTTATGCGCCTGATCCTTTAGTGTACCATCGGCCAGAATCGTACTCTCCGTCTCCGTCCCGATATGATTCGCCACAATATTCACATCCAGTCGCTGTGTGCGTTGTTCCAGATATCCGGTTCGAAAAGAGAACTTGCTGCCGCTCCCCTCCAGTTCGATTCTGCATCCTGAGAACAGATCGCCCCTTCCCAGATACAGATGTAGAATCTCTATCGATGCGCCTTCATCACAGCTTCCTCCGATATCATTGATGAGGATTCCCTCTTCTCCCGGCGAAAGGACCTGTACCAAACGGATCGACGCATTTTTTCCAGCCCGAAGTATGAGGCGCAGTGCCAGATTTTGTTTTTGTTCGCCATGGAAGCCGCCCCATACTGTAAGTTTGCTGTTCTCTGCCGCTTCCAGATACAACAGTGCTCTTGTATTTTGAGTACCTGTCTCTACATTTTCAATCTCCGCGCGTACTTCTTCTCCCGCGGCCGCTGAGGCTTTCCATGCCTGTGTACCATCAAAGACAAAGTCCACTCCGTCACCGCACCCCGTCTTTTCCTGTATCTCTATAGAAGCTCTACGCCATACTTCGTCCGAGGACAGCTCCTGTTCCTGTATTACATCTGTATCCCACTTCAGCAAAGCATCATTTACTTTTAAGTGATTCCAGGTCTTGGCCGGAAGCGGATTTACATGGGTCCATTGCTCTGTATTCATTGTATCATTGTTCCTTTCCATCAGCCAATACTGCCCTTCATTTCAATCTGAATCAGATTGTTCATCTCTACCGCATACTCCAGCGGAAGTTCCTTAGACACATTGTCAGCAAAGCCGCTTACAATCAACGCCTTTGCATCTTCCTCGCTTAAACCTCGCGACATCAGATAAAAAACAGCTTCATCGCTGATCTTACCGATCTGTGCCTCATGGCCTACATTCGCGTCACGGGTTCGGATATCCATAGAAGGAATCGTATCCGACCTGGAAATATCATCTACCATCAAAGACTGACAGGATACAGAAGACTTGCTGCCTGTCGCTGCCTTGGCAATCGTCACGCTGCTGCGGAAGGTGCTGATGCCGCCGCTCTTGGAGATAGAACGCGCATTCATATAGGAGCTTGTCTCCGGCGCATTATGAACTACCTTGGCGCCCGTATCCAGATTCTGTCCCTGTCCGGCAAACGTAATTCCTGTGTATTCCATATGCGCGCCGCGCCCATTCAGGATGCTCATCGGATACAGATAGGATACATGCGAACCAAAAGATCCGGAGACCCACTCAATCCTTCCGCCTTCCTCGACAATCGCGCGCTTTGTGTTCAGGTTATACATGTTTTTAGACCAGTTCTCAATGGTAGAATACCGCAGTCTCGCGTTCTTGCCGACGAACAGCTCTACACATCCTGCATGAAGATTGGCTACATTATACTTGGGCGCAGAACATCCTTCGATAAAATGCAGATCCGCTCCTTCATCTACGATAATCAGGGTATGCTCAAACTGTCCCGCGCCGGGAGCGTTTAAGCGGAAATAGGACTGCAGCGGAATCTCCACCGATACGCCCTTAGGTACGTAAACAAAAGAACCGCCGGACCAAACCGCGC
>CAVGBV010000107.1:0-5753 GCA_963627615.1 Alloprevotella sp. | reverse complement strand
GTATTCCATACTGGGACATGGAGAATGGGCGCGTTTTAATGAACATATTCCGGATGACCAGTATACGGCGCTGGCGGACCAGTTTCAGGGAACCAAGTGCAATATGGAAGAGTGGGCGCAGCTCGCGGAAGACATGGGCGCAAAATACATGGTGATGGTCGCGAGACATCATGACGGCTTCGCACTGTGGGACAGCCCGGGCAGCTATCAGGGCTTTACTTCTGTCAATATGGGCGCACACAGGGATTATATCCGGGAATATACAGAGGCGTGCCGCAGGCATGGGATGTATGTCGGAATCTATTACTCCAACATGGATTGGCGTTTTCCAGGATATTTTGACCCGCATGGTCAGCCGGAGAGCGCCGCGGCGATGAAGAAGCAGGCCTATGATCAGATCAATGAGCTGTGCGGCAATTATGGCAAGGTGGATATTCTGTGGTATGACGGTTCCTGGCTGAATCACAGCGGGAGCGACACGACGGCGGCATGGCTCTGGGAGCCGGTACAGCTCAATCTCCAGGCTAGAAAATATAATCCGGACATGATGATCAATCCGCGTTCCGGTTGGGAAGGAGACTTCTACTGCGACGAGGGATCCCATGAGATTCAGGGCAAGATCATCCCGGTGCCGTGGGAGAAAAATATGTGCATCTGTTCGGGAACGTCCTGGGGATGGATACCGGAGGACCCGCCGAGGGATCTGGATTGGCTGATCCGCATGGTAGTCGATGTAATCACACGGGATGGGAATATTCTGATCAATTTCGGGCCGGACGGACAGGGCGAGATTCCGCAGGAGGCGCAGGCACGGGCGAGAGAACTTGGCAAATGGCTTAAGGAGAATGCGGAAGCGGTATACGGTACGCGGGGCGGCCCGCTGGAGCCGGTGGATAAGGTGTATGGGACGACCTATAATGGAGATCACATTTACCTGCATATTCAGAATAGAAAAGCATTTGCGGGAAGAGTTCTGCCGCTGACCGGGTATCAGGTATTGGCAGCGAAATGCGGAGAAACACCTGTAGAGTTTGTGCAGAACGATGAGGGCGTGATCGTTACACTGCCGCAGGGCCTTCCGGA
The DNA here is from genome assembly GCA_963627615.1 of Alloprevotella sp. GTDB lineage: Bacteria > Bacillota > Clostridia > Lachnospirales > Bianqueaceae > Faecimorpha. The sequence goes on along the minus strand of CAVGBV010000107.1, from coordinate 4,670 downwards.
AGCGGCGGACACAATCGTTAAGATCTGTGTGGATCGTCCGGTGGAAGAGCAGGCAGACGCGAAAATTTATTTTACTGGGAAATGAGGATAGGCTATGTATTACGGAGCAGCGTATTATCCGGAACAGAAGACGGCAGAGGAATTGAAGCATGACTTGGAGCTGATCATCCAGTCCGGCATCAATACAGTTCGGATGGGAGAATTTGCATGGTGTAGGTTTGAACCCAATGAAGGAGAGTTCCATTTTGAATGGTTGGACTCTGTAGTAGAGACTCTGGGCAAGGCGGGAGTCAAGACGGTGATGTGTACGCCGACGGCGTGCCCGCCGGCCTGGATGTGTGAAAAGTATCCGGAGATTTTATATGTGGATAACAGGGGAGTCCGCCGCGGGTTTGGCGGCCGGAGACATTATTGCTATACCAATGAGCGCTACCGTGAGTTCTCCCGCAGGATCGCGGAGAAGATCGGGGAGCATTACGGTAAGAATCCCTATATTCTGGGATTCCAGATTGACAACGAACCGGCGCAGGAGGCTACTGGCAGGTGCCACTGCGAGGTTTGTCAGAAGGCCTTCAAACAGTGGATTCGGGATCGCTATCACACAGTAGAGGAGTGGAATCGCCGCAGCGGCAGCGTATTCTGGTCTCAGGAGCTGACGGATTTTTCACAGGTGTACGCACCGGTGACGACCATTGAACCGCATGCCGATGATGCGCTGCGGGTTCATTTTGAGAATCCGACGATTCGGTTGGAGTTCGAGCGTTTTTGCAGCGCCAAGCAGGTGGAGTATCAGGATATACAGACAGCGGCACTTAAAAAGTATACAGATAAGCCGGTCACGGTCAATGGAACCGGCTTTGCTACCAACAGCATCAATTATTATGACAGCTATCGCAGCCTGGATTGCTATGCGTTTGATTCCTATCCGGGAATGCGTCATACCAGAATCTCTTCGTTCCCCTACGGCTTCGCGAGAGGCGTTAAGCCGGGGATACCCTTCTGGATTCTGGAATTTATGTCCGGCGGCGGGCATGGGCTTAGAGGGCATGGACGGCGGCAGACGCCTCCGGGTTCCCTCAAGCAGGCGACGGTCCATGCGATGGCGCACGGGGCGCAGATGCTGCTGCATTTCCAGTTCCGTACATTTCCGTACGGCGCGGAGCAGCTGAATTACGCGATTGTGGATATGGACGGCGTTCCGCGCAGAAGATACTATGAGATGCAGGAGACAGCGGCTTTGCTGAAGCGGCTGGAGCCTTTGGAAAAGGCGCAGATGAAGAATCAGGCGGCGATCGTGGTGGATTATGATGCCTATTGGGCGCTCAAGATCAAGCCGGTTCATGAAAGCTTCCAGTATATTACGTTCTGCAGTGAGTTTTATACGGCATTGGATGATCTGGGGTACGGCAGCGATCTGGTCAATCTGGACGCCGATTGGTCCGGATATAAGCTCCTGGTGATCCCGGCGATGTTTGTACTGAACCGTTCGTATCGGGATAAAATCCGTCACTATGTGGAGAATGGCGGCACGGTTCTGGCCACCTTCCTGACCAGTGTGAAAACGGTGGATAACACCGGTTATACGGAGAGCCTTCCTGCCGGTCTGACAGAGGTATTCGGGGTGACGGTACAGGAAGTTGAGCCGATCGATAACAGTACGGTATCCAGCCTGGAGCTGAAGCTGTCAGGGAAGCCGATGCTCGCCCAGGACCACTACTGGTCTGAGCTCCTTGATGGTACGGCAGAGATGAAGGGAGTCTATACCGAGGACTATAAAAAGGGACAGGGCGTGATCTCACACAATGCTTATGGCAAGGGGCATGCCTGGTATATGGGAACCATGCCGGAAAAGCAGGCTTTTATGGCGCTGCTTGAAGAGGTCGGCCGAGAGGCGGGCTTGAGGAAGAATGGAATTCAGCTCCCGGACTGCTGTGAGGTAGTACGCAGGGAATATGAAGGACAGGGACTGTATTATATTTTCAATTTTTCAGCACAGCCGCAGAAAGCGGAATGGAAGGGCACGCTTAAGAGCGTTTTGGACGATGCCAGCTACACGGACGGCGCTGAGATCCCGGCGGATGGATTTTTGATTCTACAGGGGGAAACAACATGAAAATCGTAAGCATGATTCAGGAGCGATCCGGTAATAAAAGGATTCGCTTAGGGATGGAATACCTGGTAAAAAGTCTGCAAAAAGCGGGCTATGAAGTGCAGTATTGTGAGGAGACGGAGGAGTACCGGGAACTGCCGGGGATAAAGCTCTATGCCGGTGACAGAAATACGAGTGCTTTTTTAAAGTCATTGGAAGAGGCGGAACTTCTGCTATATCATCAGCCTGTGCCGGAGGGTGAGGGCTTTTATCTGAGTACCGTGGCCGGTGGCCTGACAGTTGTATCCGGCGGGAGTGATACGGGAACGCTGTATGGCTGCCTGGAGCTGGCGGAGCGGATTGACCGGGAAGGCGAGATTCCTTATGAGATCGCTTTTGGCGACGCACCGGCCTACAAACTCCGAGGACCTGTATTGGGCCTTCAGAAAACCAAGCTGGAGCCGCCGAGACGGACCTATGAGTATCCGATTACGCCGGATCGCTTCCCATGGTTCTATGACAAGGAGCAGTGGGCGCAGTATCTGGATATGATGGTGCGCAACCGCTGCAATGTACTGTATATCTGGAGCGGCCATCCGTTTGCTTCTCTGGTGAAAGTGCCGGAGTATCCGGAAGCGCTGGAAGTCAGCGAAGAGGAGCTGAGGCTCAACCATGACACCTTTATGTGGCTGACGGAGGAGTGTGACCGCAGAGGAATCTGGGTTGTGCTCAAGTTCTACAACATTCATATCCCCTATGAATTTGCGGTATATCATGGACTGGATCCGCACCAGAGCAGCATCCATCCGCTGGTGGCGGATTATACACGCAAGTCCATTGCGGAATTTATCAAGTCCTATCCGCATATCGGCCTGATGGTTTGTCTGGGTGAGGCACTGCGCGGACTGGAGGCCAAGACGGAATGGTTTGTCAAGACGATCATTCCGGGCGTTAAGGATGGAATTGAGGCAGCGGGACTGACAGAGGAGCCGCCGGTTATTCTGCGGGGACACGACTGCGATCCGATCGACGCGATGACACAGGCCATGCCTCTGTACTCAAACCTATACACCATGTGGAAGTATAACGGAGAGGGACTGACCACTTATCAGCCCAGGGGCAATTGGCAGAAGGAGCATCAGGCGCTGTCTTCTCTGGGCAGTACGCATATCATCAATATACATATTGTGGCAGATCTGGAACCCTTCCGCTATGGTGCAACTGCCTTTATCCAGAAGTGCATGCAGGCGGCCAAGTACCGCCTGGGCGGCAACGGTCTGCATCTGTATCCGCTCTTTTACTGGGATTGGCCCTATTCTCCGGACCGTACAGAGCCTAGACTGATGCAGCTGGATCGGGACTGGATGTGGTACGAAACATGGTTCCGGTATGCGTGGAACCCAGATCGGGATGAGAAGACGGAGAAGCTCTATTGGATAGAGAGACTGGCAGAACATTACGGCTGTACGCGGCAGTCCGCGGAAAAGATGCTGGAGGCGATAGAATGCGCGGGGCAGCTGGCGCCGAGAAACCTGCGCCGTATCGGCATTACAGAAGGCAATCGTCAGACATGGAGTCTGGGGATGACACTCAGTGAGATGACCAATGTCCGGCGCTATCGTCCCAATCTGGAGCTCTGGCATTCTGTCGGAGGCAAGGGCGAACAGCCGGATGAATACGTACAGAATAAGATCGCGGGCAAGCCGCACATAGGCGAAACACCGGTTGATATGATCGCCGATACGTCATACTTCGCGGCCAAGGCTATGAAAGCTGTGGAAGCGGCGGGCGGCAGTATGACGGCCAATCAGGAGGAATACGAACGCTGGAAGACGGATATCGAGGCCTTGTCCCTGATTACGGAGTCCTACAATCACAAGCTTTTGGCTGCGCTTAAGATCCTGGAGTATAAATATACGATGGATGAAAAGCTGCATGGAGATCTGTCCCTGTTGGAAGAGGCGAAGACAGAGATCGAGAAAAACCTTGAGGCCTATCGCAAGTTGGCAGATCTGACGGATCAGACCTATCTGTACGCGCAGAGTATGCAGACGCCGCAGCGTAAGATTCCATTTGAAAATGGGGATACCTATGGGCATTGGCGTGCGTGTCTGCCGGAATACGAACGGGAGTACCGAAACTTCAGCAAGCATCTGGATGAGATGAAGCAGGGGAGATATCCCAAGGTACAGCAGGAGGATGGAGAATATCGTCCGCTGACGCCCGCACCCTATAAGCTTCTGTCGGAGGAGTACGAGACCTATACGCTGCAAAAGGGCGCGGTGATCTTCAGCGATACCGGCGTTAAGGTGGAACAGTTGATTCCGGAAGTAACGGGGCTGACAGGGGTGCGCTTTGGACATGAGGACGCGATCGGAGGAAAGGTTCACATCCGGATCGAGCTGCCGCAGGATTCCCGTGTGGTTATCGGATACATGAACGCGAAGGCTGTGCAATGGCTGCAGGTACCGGATCTGGAAACCAACACGCATGCCGATGATCGGGGCGGGCTGGCAACCGTTTACGGCAATGCGATGAAGGTACAGGGCTGCCCCACGGTAGATTTTCATATGTTCCGTTA
>CAVGBV010000106.1:0-5800 GCA_963627615.1 Alloprevotella sp. | reverse complement strand
AGCAGCTGATGAGCTTATCGCCTTCTGAGCGCCGCGAAGCCCGCCAGCAGATGAAATTATATCAGGAGCTTGGGCTCGAAAAATTACCCCTTGATAAGGACATAGCTTTTGACGGGACGGTTCTTGATTCCAGAGCTGAGATCATTCTCTATGAGTTCTTGAAAAATCTGGGCATTATGAGTGAACACAACCGACCGATTGATTCCGGATCTTATAGTTATTGGCCCGATTTTACATTCACTATTAATGGCAAAAGGATGTATCTGGAACATATGGGTAAATTAGATGACCCGGAATATCGTCGCAAGCAGGTCGAAAAGATCAGAAATTACAAAACTCATGACATCCGCCTCGGCGAGAATCTAGTCATCACAAGCTCCCATAAACATTTCCAAGCACCAAGGATCCTCTGGCAACTTGTTATCCACGGAGTTTTGTCAGCTACCAGAGCAAGGAAACTGATCAAAAAGATCAAAAAATGACAATTTTTATTATTGCCTTCCTCCCCTCTAGAAGTCCGTCCCTCCACGAAAAATCTACCAGATTTTCTTGAAAATCCGGAGAAATCTGGTACACTCAGGAGTTTCATTCTCCAAAGTGTACCAGATTATTTCTAAAATCCAGAGAAACCTATAGAATTCCGGTACACATAAGAGTCTCACTCTCCAAGGTGTACCAGACATTTTTGAAAAAACAGAGAATCCTATAAAACTCTGGTACACCCAAGAGTCCCATTCACCCAAGTGTACCAGATTATTTCAAAAAACAGAGGAAACCTATAGAACTCTGGTACACCTAGGAGCCTCATTCACCCAAGTGTACCAGATTTTCTTAAGAAACCAGAGAAACCTATAAAATTCTGGTACACCTAGGAGCCTCATTCTCCAAAATGTACCAGGCTTTTGACAAATGGTGTGCTCCGTGCTATAATACCGAATATATGATATAGAGTGTATGATATATATAACATGTAATTGGAAAGGATCGATAATATATGGCGCCGAAAAACAAATTTACAAAAGAAGAAATGGTGCAGGCCGCACTGCGGGTTGTACAGAACAGAGGAGCGGACGGATTGACAGCCAAGACCATGGCAGAGGAGCTTGGAACCTCCACACAGCCTGTTTTTACGGGATTCGGGTCGATGGATGGGGTCAAGAAGGAGGTCTATATGGCCGCGGTAAGGGCCTATGAGCGTTACGCTGATGCCGGACTGAAGGAAAAGATCCCGTTTTATGGCGTTGGAATGCAGTACATCCGTTTTGCGAAAGAGGAGCCGGAGCTGTATCGGCTCTTATTTTTGACAAGGGCTCAGGACCCGAAATTCGGTACGATGGGGGCGATGTACCGCCTGCAGGAGAGGGTTCGTCCGACACTGATCCGTATCTATCACATTACGGCAGAAGAAGCGGATCGGTATTTCCGGGATCTCTGGCTGGTGGTCCATAGTCTCGCGACATTGATCGTTACAGGGGACTGTTTGTATTCGGATCAGGAGATCGGACAGATTCTGACAGGTTTCAGCGTCAGCATCTGTAAGTCGATCAAGGAAATTCCGGGATTCGCGGATGGCAGCTTTGATCGGGATGCAGTCTTTGAGACGTTGGTCAAGGAATAAGAGAGGAACAGGATCATACTTCTGTTAAATAAAACGCTGATGAAGCTTGCCAGGGGCTTATGGGGATGGAGCCTGGCGATAGCCGGAGTAGGATTTTTGACATTGGTGGTAACAACGATGCTGGCGGAGATCGTTGCGGGTTTCCTGGGAAGTCTGTTTCAGCCGCAGGAGATATTGGATACGGCATGGAGCGCGGTCGGCGCGGCATTCCTGGCCGCGGTCGTTACCTTTTTAGCGCAGCTGGCTAAGGGCCTGTTGGAATATAAAGCGGCCGCAAAGGCAAGGGACAGTATGCGCCGCCGGATCTTTTCCAAAGTCCTGGAGTTGGATGCAGGGATGGAGAAGATCGGTCCGGTTTCCGCAATTACGGCTTCCGTGGATGCTGTGGAACAAATGCAGACATACTTCAGCAGCTATCTGCCGAGCCTGATCTATAGCCTTGCGGCACCGATTTATCTATTCTTTCACCTGAAGGATATTTCAATGCCGATCGCGGTATGCTACGATGGAGGAAATCCGCGGCGCGGCGGTGCGTGCCGGGATCGCGCGCGTTCTGCTGCGGGATCCGGATGTCTGCCTGATGGATGAGCCGTCCAGTGCGTTGGATGCCCTGCACGAAAAGGAGCAGCTGCATACTTTGCAGACGGAATACACCGGGAAGACGCTGATTTTGATCTCACACCGAAGCAGTACACTGACTGGATGCAATAGACTCCTGAAAATGGGAGAATCAGAAGGATAAGGATTTAAAGAAAAAAGGATATTATGCAACGCGAAAGCTGCATAATATCCTCTTTTTTATGCTTGGGCGGTGATCCGTTCCCGTGCGCCGCGCATATGATCCTGCAGGATCTGATCCACAAAATCGATCAGTTCCCGCGGCGTCCGGTCGATCTTACCAAGAAGCCAGTTCTCTACAACCCCTGCAAACGCGACTACATAGAAGTGGGACATCAGGTCCAGATCGGCCGCGGTAGTTTCGGAACGCAGCGCGCCCAGTTCCTGCCCGATCTGTTCAATGGTGCGATGGATAATCTCGTAGATGTCGGATTCGACAAAACGTCTGATATGATCGCGCCCCACGGATTGGAGCGCACAGCAGCAAAAGGCCCGATTGGCATCCAGATACTGAAATAGCTGCAGGAGTCCTTCCTGCCAGAGCATCGTCCCTTCATGCTGACGCAGGAGGGAGATGGCTTCTTCTTGAATAAGCCAGCGCAGCAGATCATATACATCTTCAAAATGATAATAAAAATTCTGCCGGTACATTCCGCAGCGGTCTGTAATATCATGAATCGATATTTTGCCGAAAGGTTTCTGCGTCATGAGCACCTTGAGCGCCTCTGCAAGAGCGTGCTTAGTCTGTTCCGATGTCGCATAATTTTTTCGTTCCATAAAATGATCTCTCCGGAAAATAAAAATGATGGGGCCTCCGGTAGGGCGGAAGCTGGCTTTATTATATCATATTTTGAAAGTAATTTCATAGATGCAAATGAAAAAAATGTCGTAAATATGACAGATGGGTAGAATCTGAATATTGCATATTCGCGGCCTTTGGGGTATTCTTAATGGGAAAATGGAAAGGAGTATGGAAATGATACGATTCCAAATCTTTTTAGAAAGTCCGCTGGGGGAGCGTCACGGATATCTGACACTCCAGGACGGTGAGGGTCAGGTCCATGGGACATTTTCCCTTCTTGGATTCGAGAATCCGGTAGAGGGGACATGTACAGGAGAGGAATATCACCTGAAGCATCAGCTGCATACGCTGATAAGTGATCTGAACTGTGTTACGACGATGTATACAGAAGAAGAGAAAGTACATGGGACACTGATTACAGATCGGGCGACCATGAAGCTATGGGGCAATAGAATTGAGAACGGCCGGACTGATACGGCAGAAAAGGAAAATGAAATCTATGAATCAGCAATCCACACCGAAACAGCCATTTATGGTTAAGCTTGCGACTTTGATTGTCGATAAGCGGAATCTGTTTTTTCTGATTATCATCATTGCACTCATCTTCTCGATCTTTTCCCGAAACTGGGTGAAAGTCGAGAATGATCTTACGAGCTTCCTGCCGGATACGGCGGAAACCAAGCTGGCGCTCAAGGTAATGGAGGATCAGTTTACAACCTATGGAACCGCGGAGGTTATGGTTGCCAACATTACCTATGACGAAGCGCAGAAACTGGCGGATGAACTGGCAGATGTCAAAGGCGTGCAAAGTGTAGACTTTGATGAGACGGCCGATCATTATCATAATGTCTCGGCTATGTTTTCAGTGACCTTTGACACAGATGAAAAGGATGATGCGTGTCTGGAGTCGCTGGAGCGTGTCAAGGAAACGCTCTCCGGCTATGATCTGTATGTTTCCACAGAGCTGGGCAATACCCTGCAGGAAACCATTGATAAAGAGATCAGCGTTATCATGATATATGTAGCGGTGATCGTGATTGCCGTCCTGACGCTGACCAGTCAGACATTCGGCGAGGTGCCTGTACTGCTGCTGACATTTGTTATGGCGATGATCCTGAATCAGGGCAGCAACTTTCTTTTCGGCACGATCTCTTTTGTATCCAACTCGGTGACCAGTATCCTGCAGTTGGCGCTGTCGCTGGACTATGCCGTAATCCTCTGCAACCGTTTTAAAGAGGAGAGGGAGACGATGAACGTACGCGACGCCGCGATTACGGCGCTGAGCAAGGCGATTCCGGAGATCTGCGCCAGTTCCCTCACGACCATCGGCGGTCTGGCGGCGATGCTGTTCATGCAGTTTAAGATCGGACCGGATATGGGCATCTGTCTTATCAAGGCGATTATCTACGCGCTGCTGTCCGTATTTATATTTATGCCCGGACTGCTGGTGCTTTTTGGCCCGCTGATTGAAAAGACACATCATAGGAATTTTGTGCCCAAGATACCTTTTGTCGGAAAATTTGACTATGCGACCCGGCATGTCGTTCCGGCCATATTCCTGATTTTGATTTGTGTGGGCTGCGTTTTTTCCAACCGCTGCCCTTATGTCTACGGGTACAGCTCATTGACCACGCCGAAGCTCAATGAAACGCAGATTGCGGAGAATATGATTTCCGATAATTTCACGACGGATAATATGGTGGCGCTGGTGGTTCCGGCCGGGGATTATGAAAAAGAGGCCAAACTGCTGCAGGAGCTGGAGAGCTACGATGAGATCGATTCTACCATGGGACTTGTTAATATAGAAGCCATGGATGGTTATATGCTGGCGGACGCGTTGACGCCGCGGCAGTTCGCGGAGTTGGCCGGATTGGATTACGAGGCGGCGCAGGTTGTCTATGCGGCCTATGCGGTCGAACAGGAGGATTATGGCCGTCTGGCCGGAAATATCGCGGATTATAAGGTGCCGCTGATTGATATGTTTCTCTTTGTATGCGATCAGGTGGATAACGGCATTGTGACGCTGGATCAGGAACAGACGGATATGCTCGCGGACGCGCAGACACAGATGAATGCAGCCAAGGCGCAGCTGAGCGGTACGGAATATGACCGGATGCTGCTGTATCTGACGCTGCCGGTGAGTGGGGACGAGACCTATGCGTTTACGGATACGATTTGGGAAATCGCACAGGAATATTATCCAGAAGGTACGGTATATGTAGCGGGCAATTCGACCAATGAGTACGATTTCCAGAAATCTTTTTCGCGGGACAATATGGTGGTCAGTATCGTATCCATCCTGATCGTATTGGTGGTGCTGCTCTTTACCTTCAAATCGGCCGGAATGCCGGTGCTGTTGATCATGGTGATTCAGGGCAGTATCTGGATTAACTTTTCCATACCTTACCTCACCAGTTCCAACTTGTTCTTTATGAGTTATCTGGTAGTCAGTTCCATACAGATGGGCGCCAATATCGATTACGCAATCGTAATTGCCAGCCGGTATCAGGAGCTGAAGAACAAGATGGATCATAAGACCGCAATGATCGAGACCCTGAATTTTGCGTTTCCGACGGTAATCACATCCGGAGCGATACTTTCGGTCGCGGGTATTCTGATCGGCCAGATGACCTCGGAAGCGACGATCGCCGGAATCGGCCAGAGCCTGGGACGAGGAACCATTCTGTCCATGTTCCTGGTGCTTTTTGTGCTGCCGCAGATCTTACTGATCGGTGGAAATCTCGCGGATAAGACGAGCTTTT
>CAVGBV010000105.1:0-6020 GCA_963627615.1 Alloprevotella sp. | reverse complement strand
TGTCCTCATAAACAATCCGTTTCCCATCCGGCAATCGATAGGGCATCCGGCGAATCTCCGCCGCGGCGGCTTCCCCCACCAGCCCCAGAGCCATCCTCCCTTCTTGCAGAAACGGATTCTCTGGCATAACACGATGGCAAAAGCCCCTCATCCATATTCCGCAAATGACCGCTAAACCAAGATACAAAAAGCCTCCGGCGATCGAATGCCGAAGGCTTCTATACTTTTTCATTCTTCCACCCCCGTCTGGGAGTATATGCCTCTGCCCTTTACGGCAGAACCTTTTCCATGCCCCAGTCTGTCAGAAACAGAATCGGATACACGAAAGCCAGATGAAACAGTGAAGTGTTCCACTTGAAATCCTTTCCCCAGCCTTCCCAGGTCGTCGTCGCGCCCTCGGAAATCATCCGTCTCCAGGCTCCCGGATCCCGCATCAGCTCCAGAACCAGATCTTTATGTCCGGAGCGCAAGAGGCCTGCCAGAATCGGCATGCTGATAAAGAACATGGCCGAGGTCAGGCGCTTGTTCTGAATCAACGCAACGACATTCTCCTCCTCCGGGCAAAGCCCGCCCAGAAGCGCCAACGCATTGGAAGGGAGACTGCAATGCTCCGATCCCGGACGATCCCGGAACAGCTTCTTCTCCGGATCCCAGAAGATCCGAATGTACGCGTCCTTTAGAGGTCCGCTCTCCACAGGCGCTTCTGTCCCCAGAAGCTCTGCCAGACGTTCCATCGTCTGCGCCGCCATCACATAATAGGCATTGATGGCATTATGGATTCCCGGAACAACCTTACCTTCCGTCAGATCAAAATCATATCCGTCTCTGGCGGAATTGGGCCATTCCACTACGCACCATTTATCCAGGCCGCCCAGCATTCCGTTGGCATCACTGTAATGCTCCCGAAAATACCGCATCATACCGCAGACAACAGGGTATCTTAGCCTCGTGTATTCTGTGTCCTGGCTTAAGTTTTGATGCACCCAGAGAAGCTCCGGCAGCATCAGGCAATAATCCGCGATCTCCTGCATAAAGGAACAGGAAGCGCAGGTCATAAGGCCCGGAGTAATCCTGCTGCTGTAGAGGATATCGTCAATCAGTTTTTCCATCAGCGTCAGATCTCCGGTCAGGACTGCGTAAGACGTAGTAGTGAAGCATCCGTCACCCAGATACATTCCCTTTTCCCGTTCCATGCAGTCCATCAGGCCTTCCTGCGCGCCATAGTGGAGGGAGCGTACACATAGATCCCAGATCTTACGCAGCTCCGGATCCTGACTCTCACACTGCGCCTTCTGCCGGAAGGGATAATGCCTGGCGCGAAGCCGTACCGAGCCAGTCTCCACCTCCGCTCCCGCAGGCAGTAAAAACTGTGCGTACCGGAAAGACTTATAATCAAAATTATTCAGAGTATCCCACTCGCCGGAGAGGATCCATTCCTCCTCATACCGGCAATTGGCCCGCAGTTCATATCGAACGCTTCCATCCTCATTAAGCTCCTGACCATAACGGAGAATCACCTTACTTCCTTCGGTTCCCCGTACCTTCAGCGTCATATCTCCCACATAGCCTCCGCCGAAATCGGCAAAAAACCCGCCCGGAGAACGTTCCTCCAGAAGAACCGGCGGTATGTCTTCTATCACAAGAGAATGACTCGGCTGTTCATAGAGTTCCACATCCAGATTCCCTCGCCTGTACGCCTGCTCCCATGTACTGTCGTCATACAGAGGTTCAGCAAAATGCGTTTCCTCCGACCGGCTGTCATAGCATTCCAAAAACTGCGTCTGATACCCCGTCGTACCAAGGCTCCGATAGCCGCTGTGCTCCCGGCAACGAACGGTCGTATCGCTCTTGGCAAGAACCTTACCGTCGCATACAAGATCAAATATAAGGCCATGCCTGCCGTCGCCGCTTACCCATACCCGATTGATCAGTCCCTGGTAATAGGTATGGACCGCGATCACATTGCGCCCTGGCCGCAGGTATCTTCTCACATCCACCCGATTATAATAATAATGCCATGGATATCCCGGAGCCGGTCCCTGTGTCACATATTGTCCGTTAATATACAATTTGTAGTAATCATCCGCTGTGATATACAGTACGGCCTCTTTACAATCCTCTATCGAAAAATCTTTTCGGAACAGAATATGCCGGTTCGGATGGGTCTCCTGCGGGAGCTCCTTTCTGTCCAGCTGCCTATGAAACACATTCACAGGCTCTCTCCCGGAAAAATCCGCACATGTGATCCAATCTCCCTCAAACTCTCTGCTGCGACCGTCAAAATTCATTGCTCAGCCCTCCTTATACTCGACATCCTCCAGAAGTGTTCCGCCCAATGCCGCGGCGACCGCCAACTCATCGCACCGGTTATTATAAGGATTTTCCGCGTGTCCCTTGACCCAGCGGTACTCAACTTTATGGATGGCAGAAGCTTCCAGAAGCGCCTGCCAAAGATCCGCGTTTTTAGCTTTTTCCTTGTGTTTGGCATCCTTATACCAGCCGAATCTCTGCCATTTCTGCACCCAGCCCTTTGTCATGGCATTGACCAGATACTGCGAATCCGAATACAAGGTGATATCGCATGGCACCCGCAGCATACGAAGGCCGGTCACGGCGGCCAGAACCTCCATACGGTTGTTGGTGGTCCTGCGATAGCCCGCGGACGCTTCTTTTCGGAAGACCTGCCCATCTTCTCTTGTGTATTCCAGGATGATGCCGTATCCGCCCGGTCCCGGATTGCCTCGGCAGGCTCCGTCGGTATAGATCGTTACCTTCTTCATCCGCGCACCTGTCTTGTATAGTTGCCCAAAAGCTTCCACTCCAGACAGAGCGGACGAATCTCCCTGAGCGCTTCGATCACCGCCGGATCCTCTACATTACCGGTGAGATCGATAAAGAAGCCGTACTCCCAGATCTGATTCTGAATGGGTCTGGATTCAATCTTGAACATATTGAGATGGTGCTTGGAGAATACCTCCAGCGCGCGGTACAATGTACCCGGCTGATGAGACACCTTGATATACAGACTCAGCTTATCCGCGCCGCTGGCAATCTCCATCGTCTTGGACACTACAATAAAGCGTGTAAAATTGTGATCGTTATCCTGTATCTCTTTTTTCAGTACATCCAGATGATAGATCTGTGCCGCCTTCAAGCTTGCTACACAGGCTTTACTTGGGTCATGCAGCTCTGCTACATGCTGTGCGCTCCGGGCCGTATTGAAGAAGGGAACCAGATTCCAATCCGGATGCTCCGAGAAAAACTTCTCGGATTGAGAAAATCCCTGCGCATGGGAATAGACCTCTCGGATCTGCGAGAGCGACGCGCCCGGCACTCCCAGGAGATTCTGTGTAATTCCTACCACACCTTCCCGCACGATGTACAACGGATACTTGCTCAGGCAATCATAGACATCATTGATAATTCCTGTCGTAGAATTCTCAATAGGAACCACGCCATAGCGTACATCACCTTTTTCCACTGCCTGGAAGATCTCTTCACAGGACAGATAGCTTACAGCCTCCGTATAGGCCCCAAAAAACTGTTCCATAGCTTCATGCGTAAAGGAACCGGGAACTCCGTAATAGGCTGTACGCAGATTATTCTCCATACCTATCGTGCGTCTCTGATGCTCCTTGCCAAGATCCATCATCGTCTGGAACAAGACGCCCAGGGCCTGACGGAACTCCTCATCCCTATGCGGAAAACGCTCCTGAATCCGTGCGATCACCTGCTTTTCCCGTTCCGGATCATAGATCGGCTTGCCTGTCTCCTGTTTATACCTCGCGACATCCGTAGACACGCGAATCCGTTCGTCAAAAAGATCTGCGATCTTCTGATCGATCTCATTGATTTTCTTTCTGGATTCTGCCAGATCGACTGCCATTATTTTCCCGCCTCCTTCCACGCATCATAGACCGCGATCATCGCCGCGGCCTCAAGGACCGGAATGGCTCTGGGGATAATGCACGGATCGTGCCGTCCCGTAATCTCCAGAGTCTCTTCCTGCATCGTATCCATATTGACTGTCTGCTGCGGTCTGGCAATCGACGGCGTGGGCTTGATGACCGTCTGAAAGACGACCGGCATCCCATTGGTAATTCCGCCCAGGATCCCGCCGTTATGATTGGTCACCGTCTCAATGCGCCCATCCCGAATCCGGTACGGATCATTGGCCTGCGCTCCCGTCATTCCCGCGAACTCCCAACCCGCGCCAAAGGATACCCCCTTTACTGCCGGCACGGAAAAGAGAATCTGCGCAAGGCGGCTCTCCATCGAATCGAAAAAGGGATCGCCCAGTCCGACCGGAAGTCCGATAAGCGCGGTCTCGACAATTCCGCCCAAAGAGTTGCACTCTTTTCTCGCGTTTTCAATCTGCTGCGCGATCCGCTCCGCGTTCTCCGGATTCAGCAGCGGAAGTCTCTCCTGTCCGAGCTCTCCCAACTTCTCCGCCGTCAGATCCTCCTGTGCGAACCGCCGCTCCTCTATATCGTATAATTTTATGATATGGCTGCCAATCTGAATTCCCTGTGCTTCCAGCGCCTGCCGGCAGATCGCTCCCGCAAAAACCAGCGGAGCCGTAATTCTGCCGGAAAAATGCCCGCCTCCACGATAATCCTCATAACCGTGGTATTTCACATGCCCCGTATAGTCGGCATGCGACGGACGGAGAAGACTCCTGGTCTTATCGTAATCCTTGGATCGGGTATTCTGATTATAGATCACACCGCAGATCGGTGTTCCGCAGGTCACATCATCCCGAATTCCGCTTAGGATCTCAACCTGATCTGCTTCTTTTCTGGGCGTGCTCAGGCTTCCCCCCGGCGCCCGTCTGGCCATCTGACGTCTTACTTCTTCCATATTGAGCGGCAACCCCGGTTCAATTCCGTCAATGACCACGCCGATTCCTGCGCCATGGGACTCTCCAAAGATAGAGACCTTGATGCTGCGTCCATAGATATTACTCATAGCTTCCTCCAATCCGTGCATAATCCTGCCAGAACTCCGGCCATGACTTGCGAACGCTCATGGCGTCCCCAATCAGAATTCCATTTTTGGTATGTTGCGCAAGTACAGCCAGCGACATCGCCATACGGTGATCGTTCTCGCTGTCAGCCTCTCCGCCCTCATAGCTTTGCGGAGCTCCTGTAATCCTCAGTGTATCCTCCGACTCCTCAATACGGGCTCCGATTTTGGCGTACTCTGTATGAACCGCGCTCAACCGGTCACTCTCCTTGATACGAAGTCTTGCCGCGTGAATAATATGCATCTCACCCTGTGCGCAGCACCCCAGTGCGGCTACAACCGGTACAAGATCCGGGCACTGCGACGCATCCACGGTAATATTTTTTAGCTGCCGCGCTTTATATACGACCAGACGATCTCCGTCCCATTTCCATATACCGCCCATCTTCCGGACAATACTCAGGATGGCCGCGTCTCCCTGAAGGGTCGCCGGATTGAGCCCCAGTAGGGAAACACCCTCCGGAGCGGCTGCCAAAGAAGCCGCGCACACGATAAATGCCGCCTGGGAGAAATCCCCTTCCACCGTATACTCACAGGATGTATAACTCTGACCGCCACGGATTCTGTAGCCATCCGGAAGCCGCTCCGCTGTAACGCCAAAAGCGGCCATAGCGGAAAGCGTCAAACGTACATACGGCTCTGATTCCAGGGGCGTAGTGAGACGAATCTCCGAATCCTCATCCAATAGAGGAAGCGCCAACAGGAGTCCTGTGATAAATTGAGAACTGATATCTCCGCGTACCCGATACGTCCCCCCGGTGAGCTTGCCGGCGATCTCCAGCGGAAGGGTCCTTTCGCCATGCTTCATGGAAACGCCATGCTCCGGCAGAACTTCCTCATAGATATCCAGAGGCCGCTCTCCCAATCTTCCCGCGCCGTCCAGCCGGAAATGTCCGCCTGCCGCGGCCGCAATCGGAATCATAAAGCGTAGCGTAGATCCGGATTCTCCGCAATATAGCTCCGTTACGGATGTCCTTGTCTGCGCCGCGCCCTGG
>CAVGBV010000104.1:0-6361 GCA_963627615.1 Alloprevotella sp. | reverse complement strand
TGGCGGTGACGAAAAGATAATAGATTACTGGAAACAAAATATCCCTCCTAAGGAGAGATATTATAACACTATTCTGAATATTTTGCAACCGTATTTATATACACAGCCCCAATTGCGTTATTTACTGAGTTCGATGAGTTCAGCGGTCTCTGCGACGGCCAGGTCCACTCGGCCGCAGACGGTGGTGGTAAAGGTCACCAGACGGTCATCCAGCACAAACCGCGGATGGGGATCGATATGGTAGATGGATGGATGCTCCGGTGTCCAGCCCTCAACGACAGGGTTGAAGGACAGAACCGGAACCAGGCGCTTGCTTGTATCATTCCAGAAACGAACCACGGAAGGACAGCCGCGCCACCAGCTCAGACCCTCATAAGGGTAGGAAGCATCTACGACAAAGTACTTTTCATCCTTGGTACAATGGGCATGCCAGGTGCCATTGCCGCCATCAATCGGGATATGGCAGACTACTTCAGCGGTGTGATCGCCCAGGCGGTCCCGTACGATGCTGTTGGAAGAACAATAATAGATCGCGCAGCCGTTTGTGTTCCACCACTCGTGGGTTGCGGAGTTGGCGTAGGGAATCCGCATCTCACGCTGACCATCGCGATGAATCAACTGAAGACGAGGATAGATCCCGTCCTCTGTCAGAGGGGGCGGGTCATTCTGGCCGGTCAGAGAATTATAGGAATATTCGTGGGCGCACATACACAGATCTCCATTGGTGGGACAGATCTGCGCATGATTGTACGGCGTTCCCCGCTGCGTGCGGTACCAGAGAGTGTAGCTGCCGTCCTGAATCCGGAAGGTTCCGATAAAGCTGCCTTGTGCAGTCTGAATATCGGTCAGGATCTCCTGATGATCCGGAGTAAATGTCAGATGGGTTCCGGCCTCGGAAGGCTTGGCGATGCGCGCCGCCCTGGGAAGGTCGGCAATCTTTCGAGCTTTATCCTGCGGATGAGGAGAGCGGACATAGATGCCTTCTGTGCAGGCCCAGTACAGATCACCGGTACGTCCGTCGACCATCCAGCCGGAGCCGCGTGTTTCCGGAAAACAGCGGACTTCATCCGTCAGAAAGTCTACTACTCCAGCACAATGGCCCTCTGCCGGAGGAAAAGCACAATAGAACCACAGGTATCGACCGTCATCCGAATAACCGGAATTGACAAAGTAAAATCCCTGTTGGATGGGAGCGACATGGGTGGACAATACCCAATAGTGTGCGCCGCCCGCATCGACGTGCTTGGTAAAGTGCTTAGAATTCATAGGTGTGTACATGGTGTGACCTCCTTATACTCTTTATTGAAAATTAAATAGACCGTCTCCTTTTTCTTCTAAAGCTTTGATGGCATGGTAGGTAAATTCGCAGAACGGAGCGGAGAGTCCGGACTCCTGCGACAGACGAATAGCGGTTCCGGCAAGCATATCGATCTCAGTATGCCGGCCATTGTCCAGGTCCTGTAGGGTTGAAAAACGGGAAGTTTTACGTCCTGCCCACGCGCTGGGAACGAAAGGCCCGACATCGATGCCACGGAGTGCCGCCAGAGCAGCGACTTCATTCCATAAGTGTTCCGCGATATATGCGGCATGACTGCTTACGACATAGATTCCGACACCGGCGCCGATGATGGCCTGCGGCAGATTGTTGGAGACATTGCCTGCGTATTTGATCCAGATCGAACGCATGATATCGGGTACAAAGTGGTGGTTGGCGCGAGTGCGGCCCATAAGCTCCAGAACCTCCTGGACTCGGGCTGTGGGCGTTCTGCTGTCCTTTTCTCCAAAGAACACGCCGTCAGTTACCACGGGATCAAAGAAAATATCATTATCACGGCGTTCGGCGGAGATCCGCATCATTGCGTAGAACATATGATCCATACCGATATGCCGTCCGATGACATCTTCGCCGTCCACACCGTTGATCAGGCTGATGACAGCAGTGTGGCCATCGACAATAGAGGCAATGTCGGGCAAAATATCCGGAAGAGCATTGTACTTGACGGATACAAGCAGCAGATCCACTCCATGCGCTTCCTCCGGCGTCTTTACAGGAAAGAAGGTGCGCTGACCGTTAATGATCAACCCTTCCTGTTCCAGACGGCTTTTGCGGCTGCCGCTTGCGATAACGCAGAAATCCTCGCCCAGAGGCTCTGCCATACCCCAGATAAAGTAGGCGCCGACAGCACCGGCACCTAAAAGTGCGACCGTTTTCATGATGATTTCCTCTTTCTCTGTTTCTTTTTGACGGAGAAGCCGAAGGTGCCGAGAGCCTGGCCGATGGAGTAGTAGGTGCCATGGATATAGGCGGCCAAGCGGCATCGTTCCATACACAGGCGACCGTTGGCGTCCACATAGTCTTCATCTACACGAACAGCGGTGATGTCCGCTAAAAACATATCGTGAGAACCCAGAGGCAATACCTGACGGACCTTGCATTCGAGGTGCACCGGACTTTCCAGAATCAAGGGCGCCTGTACGGTCTCTCCGGGTTCGGTATGCAGACCGCATGCTGCGATTTTATCCAGATTACGGCCGCTCTTTACGCCGCAGAAATCGATTGCGGGAATCAGCTCCTCCGTCGGAAGGTTGATGACAAACTCGCCGCTGTTTTTGATAAGGTCGTAGGAGTACCGTTCCGGTCTTACAGAAATATAAGTCATGGGCGGGATCGTGTTGACGATTCCCGTCCATGCAATGGTTAATACATTAGGATGTTCCGGTGTGCCGCAGGAGACCAGGGCCGGAGGCAGAGGCGCCTCCAGGGTTCCGCCCTTCCAGGTTAAAAGTCCCATGGCAATTACCGGTTGTCGTATTTTTCTTCGCAGTACCGGCAGCGATAGGTCTCATGCACCGGATCGGTCAGGACAAAAACATGATCCAGTCCGGGCTCCAGAGAAGTGATACAGCGAGGATTCCGGCAGCGGATTACGTTGGTGATCTTCTTCGGAAGAGACAGGGCTTTTTTCTCGACAATCTCTCCGCCGCGGATAATGCTGATGGTGATATTGTGGTCAATATAGCCCAGAACATCGAGATCCACCAGATCCAGTCCGCCCTGGATCTTGATGATGTCCTTGCGGCCCATCTTCTGGCTTACCGCGTTTTTGATGATGGCAACGCTGCAGTCCAGCTTGTCCAGCTGCAGGTACTTATAGATCTCCATACTGTAACCGGCCTTGATATGGTCCAGTACGATGCCCTCCTCCATTTTACCGACATTCAGCATGCGGGTCACTCTCCTTTCTTCAGTCCCAGCAGGGTCATAATCAGGGCCATACGGGCGTAAACGCCGCATTGAGCCTGGTAAAAATAAGCCGCTCTCGGATCATCATCCAATTCCGGACTGATCTCATTCACACGGGGCAGCGGATGCAGCACATACATATCCTTGGGTGCCAGCTTCATTTTGGCCTTGTCCAGAATGTAGCTGTCCTTCAGACGGAGGTATTCGTCTTCACTGAAGAAACGTTCTTGCTGCACACGGGTCATATACAGGATATCCAGCTCCGGCAGAGAGGGCTCCAGATCCGTGGTTTCCGTGTAAGGAATGTGCTTAGCCTCCAGAACATCCTGCAGGACATAAGTAGGAACGCGCAGAACCTCCGGCGAGATCAGTACAAAACGAATGCCCTCATAACGGGACAGAGCGTTGATCAGAGAATGTACGGTGCGGCCAAACTTCAGATCTCCGCACAGGCCAATGGTGAGATGATCCAGCCGTCCCTTCAGGGAACGAATCGTCAAGAGGTCCGTCAGAGTCTGCGTCGGATGCTGATGTCCTCCGTCACCGGCATTGATTACCGGAATGCGGCTGTATTGGGAAGCGACCAGCGGTGCGCCTTCTTTGGGGTGACGCATGGCAACGATATCCGCGTAACAGGAAATGATACGGATGGTATCGGCTACACTTTCGCCCTTCGATGCAGAACTGGAGTCCGCGGAATGGAATCCCAGCGTTTTACCGCCCAAATTGAGCATGGCAGCCTCAAAGCTGAGTCTTGTACGGGTGCTGGGTTCATAGAACAGGGTGGCCAGCTTCTTGCCGTCAGCGACATGGGAGTACTCCTCCGGATGCTGGCGAATCTGTTCGGCAAGGGCCAGAACCTGTTCCAGCTCCTCTACACTGAAGTCCAATGGATTCAAAAAGTGTCTCATGAACTACCTCCTGAGTATTGAATTTGTGTATTTATTATAATACAGATGACCTGGAAATACAATATTTTTGTTTTGTAAAAATATTGACAATAAGGCTTGGCTAGGCTATAATTTGAAGTTACAATGGATCATTAGTTTCTGTTCTTATTATACTAACAGGAGGAATTTTGAAATGGCTTATTACTACAGTGAACCGTCTCACACCTTTAGCGAGTATCTGTTGGTGCCGGGCTATTCATCGGAGAAGTGCATTCCCGCGAATGTGAGTCTCAAAACACCGGTTGTCAAGTACCGTAAGGGTCAGGAAGAGTCGCCGATCACCATGAACATTCCTATGGTATCCGCGATCATGCAGTCCGTATCCGGTGAGCGTATGGCTGTTGCGCTGGCAACGGAGGGCGGCATTTCCTTTATCTACGGCTCTCAGTCCATTGAGTCCGAGGCAGCGATGGTTGCACATGTTAAGAGCTATAAGGCAGGGTTTGTACATAGCGACTCTAACATCCGTCCCGATCAGACATTGGCTGACGTGTTGGAGCTGAAGGAGAAGACCGGCCACAGCACGATGGCAGTAACGGAGGATGGCACACCGGAAGGCAAACTGGTAGGTATCCTGACAAGCCGTGACTACCGCGTGAGCCGTATGGATCCGTCGACCAAGGTGTCGGAGATGATGACTCCGTTTGAGGCGCTGATCTATGCGCAGGAGGGCATCAGCCTCAAAGAGGCCAATGACGTGATTTGGGAGCACAAGCTGAATTCTCTGCCTATCATCGACAAGAATCAACGCCTGAAGTATTTTGTATTCCGTAAGGATTACTCTTCTCATAAGGAGAACCCGCTGGAGCTGCTGGATCAGCACAAGAGATATGTTGTAGGCGCAGGTATCAATACGCGCGATTATGCGGAACGGGTTCCGGCACTGGTAGAGGCCGGCGCGGATGTTCTGTGTATCGACTCTTCCGAGGGCTTTTCCGCATGGCAGAAGCAGACGCTGGACTTTATCCGCGGCAAGTACGGTGATACCGTCAAAGTAGGCGCGGGCAATGTAGTAGACCGCGATGGATTCCGTTTCCTGGCAGAGGCCGGCGCGGACTTCGTCAAGGTAGGAATCGGCGGCGGATCAATCTGTATTACGCGTGAGACCAAGGGAATCGGACGCGGACAGGCAACAGCTCTGATTGATGTGTGCGCGGCCCGTGACGAGTATTATAAGGAAACCGGCGTATATGTTCCGGTTTGCTCGGACGGCGGTATCGTACATGATTATCATATCACACTGGCGCTGGCAATGGGCGCGGACTTCGTAATGTTGGGACGCTATTTCTCCCGCTTTGACGAGAGCCCGACCGACCGCCTGATGATCAACGGCAATTATGTCAAGGAGTATTGGGGCGAGGGTTCCAACCGTGCCAGAAACTGGCAGCGCTATGATATGGGCGGAGCTAAGAAGCTGTCCTTTGAGGAAGGCGTAGATTCTTATGTTCCTTATGCGGGAAGCCTGAAGGATAACGTAACAATGACGCTGAACAAGGTGCGTTCCACCATGTGCAACTGCGGAGCACTGACCATTCCGGAGCTGCAGGAGAAGGCACGCCTGACACTGGTATCCGCGACCAGTATCGTTGAGGGCGGCGCACATGATGTTATTCTGAGAGACAACAGCAAAAACATCAAATAAGACAGGTAAGAAATGATAAGACAGAACAGTGCGATACAAAGTCGCGCTGTTCTTTTTTGTCCCAAACGGCAGACGAATTTTCCAAAGAGGCAATTGACTATTCGGAAATTGTACGGATTCCACTATCGGCGTATGGTATAATTACTATGTATCTTAAGAATTATATCCGTTACATCAGAAGAGAAAGGGAGTGAGATGTTTATGAATATCAGAAAAAGATCATTGGCAGCGGTTCTGTTGGCAGTGATTCTGTTGCTTTCGTTTGCGGCATGCAGCAGCGCCAAGGTCGATACGGGAAACAGCAGCAATAACAGCAGCGCCCCTGACAGCAGCCAGGAGAACAGCCAGGCGGACGTCGTCAGCACTCCTGACAGCAGCCTTCCGGAAGAGAGCAGCGAGCCGGAGGAGGATCCGGAAAAAGGGAGCCCGCTTTTTCTATGTAAGTCGTGAGTGCGTAAGAACATATAAGACTGAAAACAGCCGTTTAAGAAATTGCGTCACTCACGTAGTTTTCTTGATTTTCGC
>CAVGBV010000103.1:0-6394 GCA_963627615.1 Alloprevotella sp. | reverse complement strand
TCTGCCGTTCGTCGTATTCGGCCAGGACCTGAGATTCGTCCCTGCGCCGCACATAATAAGTCTTATCGGCAGTCTGCTTGTAATAATACATATGCCCGTTAGAATGCCGCTTGCGAGATAAGCTCCAGGAACCGCGGTACGAGAGGCATTTGGCTGTAACGAAAAGATAATAGATATATCATTTTTAACAAAAAAAGGAACAGACCCAGTGAAATGGAAAATCCGATGTAACTGAAATTAAACAGATAGAACAGATTCTCCTTGGTTTGCCAAAGCACAACTGCGACAATCTCAAATACGGCAAAAAACGCTGCCGGTATCCAATATTTTTTCTTTTGCATAGCCGCGCCTCCCTTACAAAACTGGTCGCTATTCATCTTCTTCATTATAACAGACACACAGCAATATATCAATGGTTGGTTTCATTTTCCCTTATCTCCTTCCGGCAGAGCGCATAACCGTCTCAACCGCTCCTACCGGCAATTCTGCCTCTTCACTGCCCCAAGCGATCTCCTCCTCTCTCTCCCTGGTCTCTAATAGTTTTTGATAGACCTCATCGATAAGCTGTAACTTTTTCAGATAACCGACCAGGTCCTCCCCTTGGGCGGCCAACCATGTCATAACGGCATCATTTTCCAAAACCGCATTCTCCTCATTTCTTGCCTCGACAGTAAATAAGACTGAACAATTCCCGTCATTCGAAAGCCTGGCGATATCTCCGCCCATGTAGAGCCATTTCCAAGCTTTCAGCAGAGAACCGTCCGCGTTTTTGTATGCTTTTGAAAAGCCTCCGCCCTGAAGCAATACAGAGCTGACATCATCACGTTCCAGTTTTACATAGACACCGTATTTCCCGATATCTATCGGAATATTTTTTGCCCCATCCGCTGGAACACATCCTGACATAAAAACGGTAATACTCCATAGCATCAAAATCATTTTCCTGAGTTTTTTACTGAACAAAGAATTGCATACTATCACAATTTCTTCCCCATCTCGATTCTTACCTCATGCTGCTGTGGATCAGTATTGGAATATGCATACAAATCCAAGCCAATGATTGTAAATCCATTCTTTCGGTAAAACGCAATCGCCGCTTCGTTGCAGGACTGTGTTTCCAGAACGATCATCCGCGCTTTGCAGGATACTGCTTCTCTTTGTATCGTTTCCATAAGCTTGCTTCCGATCCCGCTATTGCGTTTCGAATGATCAAACACACAGATATTGCTGATTCGAAAACGATTGTTCCATCCCTCCACGGATCCCTCAACGTACCCGATCAGTCTTTCTCCTTCAAACGCACCGAACGCAACCGGATTTTCCAGCCACTCGCCAAAAAATACATCCTCAAAAGACTTTTCAACCGGCGCCGCGAACGCTGTATACCGCATCTGAAAACCGCTTTCGGATGCGCGTATATCATAATAACCTCCTGTCGTATATCGGGCGGTGAATTTTTTCCCTGCGTAAATTTCTTTATCCAACGGTCTTATCTCCATACTATACTCCCCTCTCATCAAGTATTCCCGTACATTCTGAAAAACTGCTGAATGTGCCGCTCCATCAGGCCCACTACTTCCTCCTCACGTTCTGGTTCACGGTCGCAAAGGTTAATCCATACAGAAATAGGAAGACAGAACTGCGCAGCCATAATCTCCGGATCATGCTCTGTCAGCGTCCCCTGCCGGATGAGGAATCGTACAAATCCTGTAAAATAGCGCATGACATCCGTATAGTTCTGTTTGGTCTGCAGTGCCTTCAGCTGAGGATTCCGGAACTGCTCAATGGTCAGCATCTTGCGGGATTGACGGATCTGCGGGTCATGCAGGATATAGCGGACCTGTCTCAAAACCATCTGCAATGCTGTATCCGGTGTGATATTCTGTTTGTCCTGCGTAAACACAGGATCCTCCCAATCCGCCTGCGCGAAAATAGAATGTTTATCATACTGTTTCAGTCCCTCCTCTACCAATGCGTCCAAGATCTCCTGCTTGCTCATGAAATGGCTGTACATGGACGCTTTGCGGATGCCGACCTTGTCCGCAATCTGAGAGATCGAGGTAGCTTCATAGCCTTGTACAGAGAAGAGCTCCAATGCCGTCTCCAGGATTAATTGCTTGGTATTCCCCTTTTCTATCATTCTGCACTGTTCCTTTCTATAGATGATACCAGGTCAATTATACCTACCGAACGATAGTTTGTCAACCGAGTACCGGCGCTTCTTCTGTAAAAAAGGCGCCGAAGGTCTTTGTCTCCAAAAACTTTCGGCGTCTTTTCATATGATATCAGAAAATCCACTTTACCAGGTGATTTTAACGACTGGTTTGATTAGATCGCGAGGCTTCTTATCCATAACATCAAATGCTTCTGGAATCTTATCAAAGCCTTCAAACTTATAGTTGAGCAGTTTTTCCGGGTGTACTCTGCCTGCGCGGATCAGATTCAGCAGCTTCTCGATCCTGACAGCGCCTCCGGGACAGAAGCCTCCGCGGATTGTTATATCGCCCATCCCGAGGAAAACCAGCGGAGTCGGGACACTATAGGTATCCGTTGCGTCAAGATAATTGATGTTGGAAACAGTTCCGTTGGCTTTAACGACCATGAGCGCCTGATTCATCGTGGCGGCATTACCGCCTGCGATAATAGCACTGTCAACCTGTCCTCCGGCAATCGCCAGAATCTGCTGAACAACATCGCCGTCTTTATAGCTTACAATGTCGGTAGCACCGTATTCCTTTGCAAGCTCCACACAGTTGGGACGAGTTCCGATCGCGATAATACGGCCCGCTCCAAGGATCGCCGCTCCGGCAACTGCCATAAGTCCTACGGGGCCGATTCCAAATACCACAACTGTATCGCCAAGCTGTATGTTTGCCATTTCCGCGCCATACATACCCGTAGACATCATATCGGTAGTCATGAGCGCGGCTTCCATAGAAACGTCATCGGGCAGAAGCACAAGGTTCGCGTCCGCATTATTTACCGAGAAAAACTCAGCGAAAACGCCGTCCTTTACCGTAAGGAACTTGAAGCTTGCGGCAGTGCCGTAATCATGAGCGTTATTGCCGCCTCTGCGCTGCATACCGGGAGCCTCCCAATCAGGCGTAGTACAGGGAACTACCACTACATCGCCGGGCTTGAACTTGGTTACCAGCGAACCGACTTCAACTACTTCACCGATAGCCTCATGTCCGAGAATTCGGTCTTCCACAGGGCCGCTGCCTCCATGCATCATATGCGTATCCGATGAACAGGGCGCTACCATAAGCGGACGAAGGATTGCATCCATTGGTCCGGCGACCGGCTTCTCATGCTCGAGCCAGCCAGGTTCACCTACTCGTATCATACCATAGCCTTTCATAAATAAACCCTCCATAAATTATAAATATATACATCTCATAAATCTATTATTATGCTACCACTACGCAGCAAGATTGTCAATACTTTAACACACCTTTATTTCTTAGCATGCGGCAAAGACCGAAAGCAAAATGATACACTGACCGCTTTTCTTATTTACAGATAAGCTGTTGTGCCTTTTCACACACCTCATAGGCTTCATCATATTTGGCGTCGATGAGCGGAACAACCTTTGCCACTCGGCGGCGCCGTACCGTTTTATAGGCAAAATAGGCGGCCCCCCATAGGGCAAGACCAGGGATGCCCAACACTAACATCAGCCATAAAATCGGGGTGCTGGCAGTAATAGCGAACACGGACCCCGCCATAAAACACAACCGGCAAGTCCGCAGCTGATCGAAGCAATTGCCGGTACGGAGGTTTTGGATGCTTCCAGCGCGGCGACCTCCTGCATACAGGCCTCATAATGCCGCTGCAGACGGGTAAGTTCGACCTTATTCATAATATTGCGGCTGCGCTTGAAATGAAGCGTAACCTTTTCGGCATTCTTTTCCTGCGGCAGATTTTCGTCGCTCTTCCATCCGAAACTGGTATAACCGTCGATGTATTGGGAACATAAGTCATCCTCAACAGAGACCTTAAGATAGTCATAGCTCTCAAAGTTATTCTCGTTCATTTTTTACGGAATCTCCTTTATTGACTTTGGGCATAATGACCGTAAAGGTACTGCCTTGCCCTACGGTACTGTCTACCTTGATTGGAAAATGATTCAGCTGCAGCACCCGCAGCGCCAGCGCAAGGCCAAGACCGTTTCCAGCCATGGCGTGTGAGGTATCTCCCTGATAAAATTTTTCGAATATATGCTTCTGGGTTTCTTCATCCATGCCGCATCCCGTGTCGGTAATGGATACATAGATATTGCGATCGTCCGAGGTCTCCCGCAGCATGATACTCTTTAACACAATGTCAAGTGATGAATTCAGACATCCCAAAAAAGCACGAAAAAAAGCCCTCCTCCCGTTTAAAGGAGAAGGGCTGTCATGCTCTTATAATCTATTCTGTTATCGTCGGAATCTCACCAACAAAATTATAAATGATTCGGACTTCCTGTGTTTTCTGTCCGTCAACCTTTTTGACCTCGCCAATCAGTATTTTACTGATCAGGCGGTTCAACACCACCTCATCTAATTCTCTGATAGTGGCATACTGGCGGATTTCACGGATGAATGTGCGTACATCGTTTTCCTGTGTATCCGACTGATGCATTACCATGCTTAGTTCATGCAGCCGATCCTGGTTTGTTTTCTGCTCCTGCTCGATAGCAGCTGTCAATTTCATAAATCGCTGTTCTGAAAGGATTCCCTTTGCTTTATCTGTATAAAGACTGAGAAACATATCATCGATTTCCTTATTCCGAACTTCCAGCCGCTCAATTTCTTTCTGCATTTGTGCCGTGTCTGCCATATACTGCCGTTCCATCCGGTTACTGAGCCTCTGATAAAAGGCATCTGCATCTTTCAGCGCCAATGCTGCCATTTCCTGAATGTCCCGCAGCACAAGGTCATAGAGGTCTCTGGCCTCAATCTTGTGGCTGCTGCATACATTCTTTCCCATCCGGTTATAGGTTTGGCAGATATAATAAGCCTTATCAATCGGTGTACGTTCTTCTCCGGTAAAACGGTTTTTACTGGTTCTGCCAACCTTTTCATAGCGTACCTGCATGGACTTTCCACATGTTGCACAGTATACGATTCCATGAAACAGGTTGTAAAACGGGCAGTTGTTTCCCTCCATGATAGTCGGGCGGCGGTCAATCAACTCCTGAACCTTTTGCCATTCGTCTGCCGGTATAATAGCTTCATGACAGTTTTCAATGATCTCCCAGTCCTTCCGTGGAATGAAATTCACAGTGCCGGAACGGATTCCTTTCTGGTGCGTCCGGCAAACCAGATGTGCTCCCTTATAAAACGGGTTCCGAAGAATGTGGCTGATTCTTGAAGCACTCCAGAAATAATAATTGGCATCAAACTCTGTATTTTTCTTAACGTGGGTAATAGGAACTTTTTCTTCCATCAGCTGTTTTGAGATGCGCATACAGCCCATCCCATCCAGAGCAAGATCATAAATATGCCGGATCACAGGTGCTGTCTCCGGGTCGATGATCAAATGCCCCTTGTCATCCGGATCACGCTTCAAGCCAAATGGCGGCTGTCCTCCCGTAAATTTCCCCTGTCGAGAGCGTGTCATGCGCCCGGCAAGAACCTTTTTGGAAATATCCCGACTGTACA
Source organism: Alloprevotella sp. (assembly GCA_963627615.1). Taxonomy (GTDB): domain Bacteria; phylum Bacillota; class Clostridia; order Lachnospirales; family Bianqueaceae; genus Faecimorpha. The sequence goes on along the minus strand of CAVGBV010000103.1, from coordinate 746 downwards.
TGTCATTCAGGATGTTTTTAAACGGCGTGATATCCATTTCCTGACGTGTCAGGCTGTCTACGCCATCGGTGATAGCAATATAACGTACATTGTGTTTTGGGAAAAAGATCTCGATATAACTGCCTGCCTCGATATAATTACGTCCAAGACGGCTCAAATCTTTTGTGATGACGCATCCAACCTTACCGGCTTCAATATCCGCGATCATACGCTGGAACGAAGGACGGTTGAAATTCCGTCCGGTATAACCGTCATCTACATAATACTCATACTGGAACATCCCATTCTTCTCAGCATAGTCCCGAAGCATAAGCTTCTGGTTGCTGATGCTCATACTTTCATTTTCACGACCATCTTCCAGTGAGAGCCTGCAATAGAGTGCTGTGATCTGTTGTGTGAATTGTTTTTTCCTGCTCATAGTTTTTCTCCTTCTATGAACAGGGGCACGATATGATTATAATACCATGCCCCTGCCGCTTCTTCAACTGTTTTTCTGGCCGTCAGCTTGCTTTCCGCTCCATCCATTCTTCAAACTGCTCCTGTGTCTGGCGTTCAATGAGTTGCTCAAAAGCCTCTTTCATCGGCTTTTCTCCCTGAAATTCCCGTGTTACAATAAATTTCACTTTCTTCGTTTCTCTCTTTTCATTTTTCAGCATTTTTACCATAGGCAACCTCCTGCAAAATATGATAGTAACTTCAAAACTGCCTGCTCATCCTGCTCACACTGCGCCAATTGGAGCAGACTG
>CAVGBV010000102.1:3183-6407 GCA_963627615.1 Alloprevotella sp. | reverse complement strand
TGGCGCCAGGAGCGTAAAATTCTCAACCAGCAGTTGATGAGTCTATCACCCGCCGAGCGCCGCGAAGCACGCCAGCAGATGAAATTATATCAGGAGCTGTGGCTCGAGAAATTACCCCTGGATAAGGATATAGCTTTTGACGGGACGGTTCTCGACTCCAGAGCCGAGATTATTCTCTATGAGTTCTTGAAAAATTTGGGAATTGCAAGTGAACATAATCGCCCGATTGATTCTGGATCCTATAGTTATTGGCCTGATTTCACGTTCACCATCAATGGCAAGAGGATGTATCTGGAGCATATGGGAAAATTAGATGACCCACAATATCGTCGCAAACAGGTCGAAAAGATCAAAAACTACAAAACCCATGACATCCGGCTCGGAGAAAACTTGGTCATCACAAGCTCCCATAAACACTTCCAGGCACCCAGAATCCTCTGGCAATTAGTCATCCGCGGAGTTTTGTCAGCATCAAAAGCAAGAAAATTGATCAAAAAGAACAAAAAATGACATTTCTTATTATTGGCCCACCTCCCCTAGAAGTCCGTCCCTCCACGAAAAATCTACCAGATTTTCTTGAAAATCCGGAGAACTCTGGTACACCTAAGAGCCTCATTCTCAAAAGTGTACCAGAGTTTTTCAAAAAACCAGAGAATCCTATAAAACTCTGGTACACCCAAGAGTCTCATTCTCAAAAGTGTACCAGATATTTTTGAAAATCCAGAGAATCCTATAAAACTCTGGTACACTCAGGAGTCTCGCTCTCCCAAGTGTACCAGATATTTTTGAAAATCCAGAGAAACCTATAAAACTCTGGTACACTCAGGAATCTCATTCTCCAAGGTGTACCAGATTATTTCAAAAATCCAGAGAAACCTATAAAATCTTGGTACACTCAGGAGTCGCATGTACCAAAAAGGAGGAGCTGCATTGATCGCTCCTCCTTCTTTATGTCACAATGTCAGACTCAATCTGCGGCCCAGGCCTGTACGCTCCACCAGCACCGCCAGCGGCAATCCAAGTCCGAAGCAGATCACCAGCTCGCCCAAACCGACTGATACCGCGGAGGCCGCGAAGCCGGCCCACGTCACTCCTTCCGGCAGAAACCACGCAATCTCCAGTCCCACGATCACCGCATTGGCAAGCACCGGCCCTACCGGCGCAAGCCACGGAACATCCTTGAAGCGAACATTGCGTACCGCGTATGAAAATCCCGCGGCCGCGAATGTGGCAAGGGTTCCGCACACAATATCCACCATGCCGAAGGGACTTCCTATGTTAGCGATAATACACCCGATCACAAGTCCTGGTATCGCGGCCGGAGTAAAGACCGGCAGAATCGTCAGCGCTTCTGAGATTCTGAATTGTACTTCGCCGTACGCCAGCCCCATCATCGACGATACATAGGTCAAAACCGCGTATAACGCGCCGATCAGGCCTGCTTCCACCAAAAAATGAATCTTCTTTGTTCTGTTGTCCATCTCATTTACTCTCCCTTAGTTTTGTTTTTTTCCGGGGAAATCCCCCCTTGGGTCAGGATGGTTTCGAACTGACCCCTTCCGATGATACGATTAGGCCAGAGATCCCATGGGATCCCACGGCTCGAGAGCGATCGGTTCACTCTCATACTGTCTCAGCTCTTCTTCGGTTAGATATTTGCGGTTGACAACAACCTGGTAGGTGTACTCGTCAAACCACCGGTCGCTCATCACATAATATCCGTCCTTACCGGCTTCTTTGCCCCAGCTGTTCTCGACCCTCCAACGCTCCGGCTTGCCTTCTCCGTCCAGATTGACTCCGGTAAAGACCATCGCGTGTGTCATCAGACTCTGACCATAATCCAGGCGCTGTGCCTTGGTCAGATTCCACTGGGTTCCAAACAACTCATCCGTCTTCAGCACGTCCATATCCATAATGCCGTTTTCACGGATGGAAAAAGCGCCGACATCGCATCCGAACCACACAGGCTGTCCATCACTCATCTGTGCGATCGCGACTCTCTTAAGAACCTCTGCCGGAACATTCAGGTAACGCACAGGACGCCCTCCGCGGACACTTCCCAGGAACTTGACCGTATAGGAGTGTCCATACGGCTTATCCTTGGTCGGAGCGTTGATCAGGCTCACATAGTCCTCCAGGTTCAGGCCGACATACTTGGCAAAGAACTCCTGCGGCGTGATGTTCTCTACCCGGATAAACTTGTCATCCTTGTCCCTTGTCTCAAAGGTAAAGCTTCTGGGCGGCTCGCCAAGGCAGATGCACAGCATCCGGTATACGGTGCTCATCATCTCATCCTTTTTAGCTCGCAGCTCCTCCATGGAGGCACCCTGCTGATGGGCTTCCCGCAGAACGCAGGCAAACTCCCGCAGCTTATAGGTCATCCAGCTTACCATCTCCCGCGTTGCCGAGGAGGATACGGACTCCGGCATAGCGTCCTTGGGTACGACACCGTACTTTTCAACCAATCCACAGAACATATCCCATTGTCCGCCGTCATTGAGCGGCATGGACAGAAGGTACGCCATCAGACGGCCGTCCAGCGGTCCGTCCAGAGTCTCCAGGATACTCTCCAGGAAATAATTGGATTTCTCCAGTTTATCATAAAAGAGCGGATAGCTCTGAGACAGCTCAAATGTCTCCAGGTTCAGGTTCTGCATCACCTGATAACGCATGGTATTCAGGGCCGCGAACATCCAGCAGCGTCCGCTTGCCTTTTGATTGGTAATCTCGCCCTGCTTGATTTTGATCGAATACTCATGCCGATCTTTGCGGAAAGACTCATAGTTGGTTGCCGTTTTATTCACACCGCCGGCCACAACTGCCCGCATCGCAATGCCGTGAGCGCGCTGCGCTTCAAACTCCTGACGAAACTGCTCCAGCATTTCTTTTGTAACTGTTTCTTTCATCTTTGTATACCTCCTATAATTCTATCTTAGTCCATTCTCCGCCTCGAAATCTGGCAAAGAACAGGGCTAAACGAAGATATTGGTCTACCAGGACGGCGATCCAGGCGCCAAAGAGTCCCCAACCCAGCGGGTACGCCATCAGCCAGGAAAGAGCGGGACGGATCAGCGCAATACTGATCATAGAACAGATCGCTACAAACTTGGTATCACCGGCGCCGCGTAAACTTCCGGAGATGATCACCTGCGATGTCTGCGCGTGCGTCACACACGCAATCATAATCAGGAGAACACCGCCGTTTTTTATGACCATCGGATCTT
>CAVGBV010000102.1:0-3173 GCA_963627615.1 Alloprevotella sp. | reverse complement strand
CCAATATGTTATACCGGAACACGATCAGCACCAACGCCAACACAGTGGAGCAGATCATCGCCATCCGCTGATTGATACTGGCATAGAGCTTGGCCATGTCCGGCCGCTTGGCTCCCAGGCTCTGACCTACCAGAGAAGAAGAAGCCACGTTAAATCCGTCTCCAAAGCCAAAAGAGATGGACATGATATTCATACACACCTGATGCGTGGCAAAATCCGTTGTCCCCAACCCTGCCACGATCTTGGCGTACAGAAAGAATCCCACACGCATAAAGAACTGTTCCACGACCGCGCTGGAGGATACCTTGTACACAGAAGCCAATGTCGCCTTATCCCATTTCCAGCTCGCATCGGAGAAAACGCTCAAGAACGCGGTATCCTTGCGGCGGCAGATCGAGGCCAGTGACATGCAGAACGCCACCACATAGCCTACGCTCGTCGCGACCGCGGCTCCGGCAACGCCCCATTTTGGGAAAATCCAATGGCCATTGATCAAAAAATAATTCAGTACCAGATTCACCAGGTTGGCCGTCAGATTGCTCCGCATCGAGATCTTGGTATTGCCGGCGCCTCGCTGAGCCGCATTGATGGTCAGACTCATCGCATTGAAGAAGATTCCCATCATCAGAATCCGGAAGTATGTGGACGCGTCGCCGATATAGTCCTCTCCGGCGCCCGCAAAACGCAGCAGCGCGTCACTGAATACTGTACACAATACGGCCAGCAGGATCGATATCACGGCGCAGATCTTCATACACTGCTTCAGACACCGGTTGGCTCCGTCCTGATCTTTCTGTCCCTTCCGTCTGGCTACTACCGCGGTAACACCGATATTCAGCGAGAAAATCAGTGCCAGCACAATCAGACGCGGCTGACTCGTGATACCGACTGCCGCAACCGCTTCCTCCCCCAGAGAGCTTACCATCAATGTGTCAATCAATGTCACCATGGCAAGCAGCACCGATTCGATAATCGACGGCCATGCCATATTGATGGCCCGTTTATATCCCTCCCGATCGCTTGGTATGTCCCCCAAACGGTCCTCATCCTTCAGCATATACTGACAGGAGAAGGCCCTTTTCAAAACATTTGTCATTTATTCCCTTATCCTTTTCTTTTTCTCTAGTTGTTTACTTCAAAAATCCCTGTATGATCCACTCTTCCGCCTCTTTTTCCGTCAGGCCGAGACTCATCAGCTTCATAAGCTGCTCCCCGGCGATCCTTCCGATGGAGGCTTCGTGAATCAGCTTGGCATCCAGATGATTGGCATGAATCTCCGGTTTGGCGCTCACCCGGCCGTTGTCCATCAGGATCGCGTCGCACTCGGAATGTCCCGCGCAATCCGCGTTGCCTCTCATGTTGGAAACAAACAGCTGACTGGAATCCTCCGTGGCGACGGATCTGGAAATCAGCCTCGCGCTGGAACCCGCTCCGTTCAGATCCACCGTAAACTCCGTTCTGGCATACTGTTTGCCATGTGTCAGAATCTTTTCCCGGATCTCAATACTCGCACGCTCCTTCAGCTCCGCCTTGGAGATCCGATTGGTGGAATCGACACCGCGGATCTGCGTCGTCTCAATCTCCATATAGCTTCCCGGCTCTCCATAGACCTCTGTCTCCGGATTAATAATCCGCTCTCCGGTTCCCTCGCCGGTCCCTACGTGCTTCTCCAGATACAGCACATGCGCGTTCTCCCCTAAGAAGAACCGATGGATCCCATGATGTTCCGACGCGTCGCATCCATTGGAACAGACGGAACATCCCGCGACGATCGTTACATCGGCGCCCGGCTCAATATAGAAATCATTATAGACCAAATCCGTAAATCCGCTGTGCGTTACCAGCGCCGGAATAAATACCTCTTCCTTCTGCGCCGCGGATGAAACACGGATATCAATTCCCGGTTTGTCTTTTTTAGTAATAATCTGAATGTTCTTCGTGTTATGCCGTCCTGCGGATTTGCCATCGGAACGAATATTATACGCCGCGCTCTCCGGAATCTTCTCCCGGTCGGTAACTTCCTGCAGCATAGCCTTTACATTGTCTTCCATAGCGCACTCTCCTTACTCTCTGTCCTTGGGGCAAAAGCTCTGGCTCTCTTCATACATCAATTGCGGAAGCACTTCGGCTCTGGGGCCCTGCGTCCTCACCTGACCCGCAGCCAATACCACGATCTCATCCGCAATATTCAGAATCCGTTCCTGATGGGAAATGATCAGGATCGAACCCTGCATCTGCTCCTGCAAATGCTCAAAGACGCCGATCAGATTGCGGAAGCTCCACAGATCGATTCCGGCCTCCGGCTCATCAAAGATCGACAGCTTGGCTCCGCGCGCCAGCGAAATCGCGATCTCAATACGCTTAATCTCTCCGCCGGACAGACTGTCGTTGACCTCACGGTCGATATAATTGGCCGCACATAGTCCGACCTCCACCAGATACTTACAGGCATCCTCCTGACTCAGCTTTCTGCCCGCCGCAAGGCCGATCAGATCCCGCACCGTGATCCCCTTGAACCGTACCGGCTGCTGAAACGCATAGCTGATCCCCAGCTTCGCGCGCTCCGTAATCCCAAGTCCCGTAATATCCTGTCCATTATATAAAATCCGGCCGGAATCCGGCTTCTGCAAGCCGGCGATCAACCGCGCAACCGTAGATTTTCCTCCTCCATTGGGGCCGGTAATCACCACAAAACGCTGATCCGGCACCTTAAAGCTGACATTCTGCAGAATTCCCTCATGATCTCCCGCGGAAAAACAGACATTCTGAAGTTCCAGCATGCACATTCATCCTTTCTATTGATGTAAATCGCGATATATTCTCACAATATCCTTATTATACTTCCTTTTCAGCAATCTTGTCAACTTTTAAAAAGAAAATGCGTGCATTCTACAAAGATGTATTGTATACTACTGTATGTAGCAAATGAAAGCTTGTCCCCGGAATGAATTTTCCGTTTTTACGGCTTGCAATTTTTTAACAAGCTTTTCATATAATCTCATCAAAATTCTGTGTTTTCTACGAAATATTTCAGGAGGTATTTTATGACAGATTCCATTCCTACCGAGCTGCAGGAGCAGATACAGGCAATCCAGGCCCTTCCCGGCCGTGTTTCCCTGTATTTTGAGAACCTGAAAAGCGGCTGCAGCGCGCAGTATAACAGCACGCCGCCG
>CAVGBV010000101.1:0-6461 GCA_963627615.1 Alloprevotella sp. | reverse complement strand
CCAGATACTCGCCTGTTCTGGTATCGATCTTGATCTTGTCGCCAATGTTGATAAACAGCGGCACCTGAACGGTTGCGCCTGTCTCAACTTCTGCCGGCTTCAACACGTTGGTCGCGGTATTTCCCTTAGCGCCCGGCTCGGTATGGGTAATCTCCAGCTCTACAAACATCGGCGGCTCGATTCCGAAAATGTTGCCGTTGTGAGACAGGATCTTACACTTATCATTTTCCTTCACAAACTTCAACGCATCTCCCAGCTGATCCTCGTTCAGTCCGATCTGCTCATAAGTATCAGGATCCATGAAGTAATACAAAACTCCGTCGTTATAGAGATACTCCATATCCTTACGCTCGATGATCGCACGGTCTACCTTCTCTGTCGGACGGAATGTACGCTCGATCACGCCGCCGCCCTTCACGCTCTTTAAGGTTGTGCGGACGAAAGCAGCGCCCTTACCCGGCTTTACATGCTGAAACTCGATTACAGTGTACACATCGCCCTCAAATTCAATTGTAAGTCCGTTTCTGAACTCACCTGCGGAAATAACTTCTGCCATATAAATCAGAACCTCCTAAAATATCAACTCATACTTCCTTATCTATTCTACCTTATTTTTATAAAATTTTCAACTACTTTTTCAATCTTTCTCCATTATTTTCTCATTCAGCCACGCGGTAAAACGCTCTCCCAATTCTCCTACTGAGATTCCCTGCTCGTCAAAGACAAGGTCGGCGGCTGTCCTGTACAGAATCTCCCGGTCGTTCATCATGCTCTCGATGCGTTCTCTGCGCGCCTCCCCCTGTACATCCGCCAAAAGAGGCCGTGTCTCATCGTCCTTCAGCCGCTCATAGATCTGCTGCGGCGTCGCCTTAAGCCATACGATCCGGCCGCCGAGGGAACGGATCAGGTTCAGATTGTCCTGACTTTTGACAATACCACCGCCGGTCGCAAGGAGCATCTCTCCCTCCAGACAGCATTGCCGCAGCGTCTCTGTCTCGAGTTTGCGGAAAGCCGCCTCTCCCTGTGAGGCAAAAATTTCCCGGATAGACATTCCCGCGGTTTCCTCTACCAGAAGATCCGTATCCGCAAATCCCAATCCCAGCTGTTTCGCCGCGTATTCTCCCAAGCGGCTCTTTCCGCTTCCCATAAATCCGACCAGAACAATCGTCTTATTCATGCGAAATACTCCTCTGCCCAGGCTAAAAATTTCTCCTTGGCCGCTTCTCTGGGTCCTGTCGGGAATTCCATCTCATTCCAGATCTCAAACGCGCGCACCGCCTGATAAAACAGCATGGGAAGCCCACTGATACCGACGCCTCCCTGCGCACGTATTTTTTTCAGAAATGGCGTGTCCTTGGGATTAAATACCGCGTCTGCCCCATATAGGATGCCCTGATAAAAACTCTCCTCCGCGATCGGCAGCGGATCCGGCACCGTCAGCATCCCGGCCGGCGTTGTCTGGATGACGTAGGGATGCTCCATATCTAAAAGCTCTTCCTGGGATACGACCCACGTCGCTGGCATTTTCTCACACACCTCAGAAAAATGCCGCAGCATCTCTTCCGCACGCCCGCGATTGCGATTGTAGACAAGAATCTCCGACGCGCCTTCAAGGACACAGACCATAACCGCGCTTCTCGCCGCTCCTCCGGCTCCCAGGATCAGAACCCTCTGACCCTCCAGCATCATCCCATTGGTCCGAAGCTGCTGCTGCATTCCATAGACATCTGTATTATAGCCATAATATCCTTCCGGTGTCCACTTCAGTGTGTTGACCGCGCCTACCTGTCTGGCTTCCGGTGAGATGCCCACAAGATAGGGCAGCGCCAACTCCTTATGGGGAATGGTAAGGTTCAATCCCTGAATGTTCATAGCCCAGGCGCCCTTAAGTGCCTCTCCCAGATGCTCCGGCAGCACATGATAGGCCGCATAAGCCATATTTTCTCCATATTCCTGAATCAACAGCTCATGAATCTTCGGAGAAAACGTATGACCGATCGGATGGCCATAGACTCCGAACAGCCGGGTTTTACCGTCCACATACATGGATGCTCTCGCGTCACTCATGCTTTTTCCCTTCTTTCTTCAGATACCGGGCGATGACTTTGCTCTCCAGCCCGCGCTTGATCTTGGTAATCCACTCGTCGTCCACCGTAGAAATCGGCCGTGTCAAAACTGTATGGATCCCGGCCCAATTTCCGGCCCACACATCTGTAAACACCTGATCTCCGACCAGAACGGCTTCTTTTGTCTGTACGTTCCTCTGCCGCAGTACCCGGCGGATCCCTGTAGGCAGCGGTTTCATCGCCCGATATACGTAATGCACACCCAAGGCTGCCGCAAACCGTTCCACCCGATGTTCCCCGCCATTGGATACCAGCACGATCTCGAAGCCCTGTTCCTTCAGGCGCTGAATGAGTGCCTGAATCCTGGGTTCCGGAAGCGCTCGGTTATAGGTTGCCAGCGTATTGTCCACATCAAAGAGAATCAGCCGTACTCCAGCTCTGTATAAAGCTTCATAGTCTATATCGATGACTGAATCCGCATATTGCTCTGGATAAAAAATCTTCATTCCTGCCTCCTGCTTTTCTGACCTGGTGCTAGTATGCCATATTCCTAAAAAAGTGTCAAGTTATTTCTGAACCTTGTATTTTCCTCCGGATTTTGCTATAATGACATCGAAGTCTGAGAATAAAGGAGCATCCTGTATTATGACACCTATAGAAGCTTTTACGAAGATGGTACAGGGGAAAAGTGTAGGCGTAATCGGTATCGGCGTCTCAAACCGTCCTCTGATCCATATGCTTGTCCGCGCCGGAGCCAATGTTACCGCGCGGGATAAAAACCCAGTCGATCGCCCGGAAGAGCTGACCTCCCTGGGTGTCCGTCTGATCACCGGTCCGGAATATCTTGAAGATCTGCGGGAAGAACTGATCTTCAAAACTCCCGGTATGCGTTTTGATCTGCCGCAATTAGAGGCCGCTAGAGCCCAGGGCAGTACCATCACCTCTGAAATGGAAGTCTTTTTTGAACTCTGCCCCTCTTCCAAAACCATTGCCGTAACCGGCAGCGACGGTAAAACCACGACCACCACATTGATCGCCAAAATGCTGGAAGAAGCCGGCCATAAGGTATTTCTCGGCGGTAATATCGGCGCTCCTCTCCTACCCGTCATCGATCAGATCACTCCGGAGGATTTTGTCGTGCTGGAGCTCTCCAGTTTCCAGCTTCACACCATGCGCCGAAGCCCCCATATCGCTGTCATGACCAATATCACACCGAATCATCTGGATATGCATAAGAGCTATCAGGAATATATCGACGCCAAACGCAATATTTATCTGTACCAGAACGCGGCGGATACCCTGATCCTAAACCGTGGCAACGATGTGACCGCTTCCTTTATGGGGGAGGCTCACGGACGGATGCTGGACTTTTCCTATGAGGGTTCGACCACACACGGCATTGAACTTGAGAACGGCATTCTGACACTGGTAAACGGTGAACAGAAAACACCTCTCTTCCCGGCATCGGAAATCGCCATTCCAGGTCGGCATAATGTAGAGAATTATATGGCGGCCATTCTCGCCGTATCTCCTTTTGTCGCGCCGCAGGATATCGAGCGTGTCGCCAGAGAATTCGGCGGTGTAGAACATCGTCTTCAGCTTATAAGAACCCTGGACGGTGTAAAATACTACAACAGCTCCATTGATTCCAGTCCTAACCGAACACGCGCCGCGCTGTCCGTTTTCAACCAAAAAGTGATTCTGATCTGCGGCGGCAAGGATAAGGGGATTCCTTATGACGATCTGGGCGCGCCCCTGTTGGATCATGTCAAAATCCTGCTGCTGACCGGTATGACCGCCGGAAAAATCGAACAGGCGCTGCTGGATGAGTGTGCGCGCCGTGGAATTGAAAACCCTGTAGCTATCTATCATTATGATGAATATCCCGCACTGGTTCAGGCCGCGCGAGACCTTGCGCATCCGGGAGATATCGTACTGCTCTCCCCCGCCAGCACCAGCTTTGACCGCTTCAAGAATTTTATGGAACGAGGCAATCTATTCTGCCGTCTTGTCCGTGAACTTCAATAGGAGGAGATTATGGCCTGGGAATTTTACTTATTGGATTGGATCAGCACGCATCTCCATTCGGATTTTCTGACCTCTGTCTTTCGGGTTATCACATCGCTTGGAAACGCCGGGATCTTCTGGATTCTACTGGGACTCATCCTCCTGTGCGTTCCCAAAACACGACGCTGCGGCCTGTCCATGATTTTGGCGCTCCTATGCTGTCTTGTTTTCGGCAATCTGATTCTTAAGCCCCTGATTCACCGGATCCGTCCCTATGACGTCAATTCGGCCGTACAGCTTCTGATCCCGCGGTTATCCGACTTTTCTTTTCCGTCAGGACACACCTACGCCTCCTTTGCCGGAGCCGTCGTCATCCTGCGGTACTATAAAAAATGGGGGATTGCCGCCCTCATCCTCGCCGTTTTGATCGCTTTTTCCCGACTTTATTTCTATGTTCATTTCCCGACCGATGTCCTGGCGGGAATGGTTCTGGGAATTGGCTTCGGACTTCTGTCCGTCTGGTGCGTCAACCGGCATCTCGCCTCCCGACTGCGTTTTCTGCATATACAGTGATCCATAAAAAAGCTGCCCGGATTCTGATATGTACCCCCAATACTGGGTGTCCAGTATTGGGGGTACATATCAGAATCCGGGCAGCTTTTATTTTTACGCGTGCATTAAAAGGCCTTGCCTTCACTGCCAAACAGACGGATCTTCTCAACGACTGTGTCATAGATCGCATCCGTACCCGGCTTCAAGAGCTTTCTGGGATCAAATCCCTTACCCTCCAGGTCCTTACCGGCCTCAACATACTTACGGGTCGCCGCTGCGAACGCAAGCTGGCACTCGGTATTTACATTGATCTTGGATACACCCAGGCTGATCGCCTTTTTGATCATATCCTCCGGAATGCCCGTACCGCCATGCAATACCAAAGGCATTGTTCCTGTCAGTTCCTGAATCTTAGCCAGTACATCAAAATTCAGTCCCTTCCAGTTGGCCGGATATTTACCGTGAATATTGCCGATACCGGCCGCCAGCATGTCTACGCCCAGATCCGCAATCCGCTTGCACTCCGCGGGATCCGCGACCTCGCCGCCGCCGACTACGCCATCCTCTTCTCCGCCGATGGCTCCGACCTCAGCCTCTACCGAAATCCCTTTTTCATGCGCCAGCCGGATGATCTCCGTGGTCTTCTCCACATTCTCGTCGATCGGATAATGAGAGCCGTCAAACATAACAGAGGTATACCCGGCTTCCATCGCCTTCTTAGCGCCTTCATACTCGCCATGATCCAGATGCAGAGCTACCGGTACCGTGATGCCCAGCGTCTCATCCATCGCCTTTACCATGGCCGCAACTGTCTTATATCCGGTCATATACTTGGATGCACCCTCAGAAACGCCCAAAATGACGGGAGACTTCATCGCTTCTGCCGCGGTCAAAACCGCTTTGGTCCACTCCAGATTGTTGATATTGAACTGACCTACCGCGTAATGTCCGGCTTTCGCCTTGACCAGCATGTCTTTTGCAGATACTAACATATTACGACACCCTCCTTGTAATTCTATACCTTCGGCTTACATTATACTACGTTTCAGACCGAAAAGCAATCTTCCCGACGATACTTTACCGGTTTTTCAGCGTCAGAGCCGCATACCGCTGCGCGATACGCAGCAGAAGCTCCGTCGTCTGATCCATCTCCTGAATGCAGGCATACTCCATACGTCCGTGTCCGTTATGTCCGCCGGTGCCCAGATTGGGGCAGGGCAGTCCCATGAAGGACAGCCGGCACCCATCCGTACCGCCGCGAACCGGTACGCTGACCGGCGTGCCGCCCAGCGCTTTGACCTCTTCGCTTGCAATCTCAATCAGATGCCAATGCGGCTTGATCTGCTCCAGCATATTCCGATAGCTGTCCGTAATTTCCACCTGTACTGTCCCCGCGCCGTATTTGGCATTCAGGAACTGGGCGGCTGCTTCAATCATCCGCTTCTTCTCCTCCAGCTTTTCGCTGTCATGATCGCGCAGAATGTATTTCAGCTGTGCGGACTCTTCGATCCCCTGCATCTCATTCAGATGGAAGAATCCCTCCCGTCCCTCTGTATGTTCCGGCCGCTGCTCTTCCGGCAGCAGAGAATCAAATTCCATCGCGATTCTGGCCGCGTTGATCATCTGATTCTTGGCGCTGCCCGGATGAATGCTCTTGCCGGTCACACGGATTCTGGCCGCCGCCGCGTTGAAGGTCTCGTATTCCACTTCGCCGAAGGCTCCGCCGTCCACTGTGTACGCGAAATCAGCGCCAAACCGCTTGACATCAAAGAGATCCGCACCGCGGCCGATCTCCTCATCCGGTGTAAATCCGATCTGAATCGTCCCATGCTGTAC
>CAVGBV010000100.1:0-6769 GCA_963627615.1 Alloprevotella sp. | reverse complement strand
GTCCCGTACTCCTCTTCTGACCATTTGACACCATTTACTATAGCGGATTTCCGGCGCTCTGTCAAGAGCTTTCTCTGAAAATCTTTTATGCCGCAGCGTTGGAACCCTGTGACGCAGAATCTGCCTGTGTCGGAAGATATGTGTTCGTATCGGACACACCGTCCAGAACCGCTGTCAACGTCAGCACATTCGCCGCGTCTCTGTTGCGGATTACCTCAATCTCCACACTGTCTCCCGGATTCAAACTCGCCAGGATATCGCTCAGGGAGTTTTCATCCGTCAGCTGTACTCCGCCGACAGAAACAATCACATCGCCCGGACGGATCCCCGCCTTCTCTGCCGCGCCGCCATTCTCCAGCTGGTATACAAACAAACCTGCCGGAACCCGGTACATTCTGGCCGCGTCCGCATCAATCCAGGTAGAACTCTGAATGCTCAGTGTCGCTTTCTCTACCATACCGCCGGAAAAGATCGTATCGATGACATCCTTTGCCTGATTGATCGAGATCGCGAATCCCATCCCTTCTACAACACCGTCCCGGATTCCTGCGGAATTGATGCCGATTACCTCACCATTCTCGTTGACCAGCGCGCCGCCGGAATTGCCCGGGTTCAAGGACGCGTCCGTCTGAATGGCATCGAGCACCCGATCCTCAATCTCAAAATCCAGATCTACGCCGGTTACGATTCCGACCGTTGTTGTATGCGCCATATTCTGGCTGTAAGGACTTCCGATGGCGATGGCCAGATCACCTTTACGTACGGTGCTGCTGTCTCCCAGCGTCGCGACTTTGAGCTTGGACAGCATCTCTTCGGTCAGATCACTCTTATTGACATAGATCACAGCCAGATCCTTGGAGACGCTCTCTCCGACCAGATACACATTGACCATACTGCCGTCCTCAAAATACAGATACGCTTCGGAAGCATCCTCCAGCACGTGAGCGTTGGTCAGCACATAGATCTTATCATTGTCTTCCTTGAAGACTACGCCGGATCCCAACGCCGATGCCTCTTCCACATAGCTTTGTCCGAATGCTGTCTGTACTTCGGACTGAATACGCGTGATGATGACGACAACGGAATCCTTGACCTTTTCCGTTACCTCCTTTACCTTATCGGATACCAACGGATTGGCCAGCAGCTCCTGCGATGAACTGCCGCTCACACCATTATCCGTCAGGTTATAATCCGCGCTGGCGGCATCCGATGACGAATCTCCGCTCCTTGCCTTCGTATATGCAAAGCCAAAGGATCCGCCCACAATTACGCCGATCAATAGCGCGCATACCATCCAGCGGGCCGCTCTCCCTATGGTCATTTTCTTACCTTCCATACTCTCTCTCCTTCCTCCGGTCTTATCTCACGACCTGTTTCTAGTATATCGATGACTTGTATCAAAAGTATGAACGGCACATAAATATTTTTAGAAAAAAGCGATCCCCCAATACCGATATGCACCCGGTATTGGGGGAAATCTATTACCGCTCTGTTCTGTCGTTACTTTCTCAGCTCCGCGCCCAGCTCATTTTTCAGCTGTTCTGTGATCTGATTCATCACTTTATTGACGCTCTTATCCTCCAACGTCTTGTTTTTATGACGGAAGACCAGCGTATAGGCCACGGACTTGTAGCCCTCACCGACCTGCGCTCCTTCATATACGTCAAACAGCTTGCAGCTCTCCAGCAGTTCTCCGGCGTCCTTACGGATGATCGCCTCAATCTGCTGTACGTAGACATGCTTGGGAACTCTCAGCGCGATGTCACGTGTGATCGCCGGATATTTGGGCAGCGGATGATACAGCTTATCTGCCACCATCGCGCCGATGACCGCATCCAAGTTGATCTGCGCCAGATATACTCTGGTGTCGATTCCATACCCGGAGGCCGCCTTCGGATGAACCTCGCCCAAAGTCGCGATCACCTGTCCGTCCATCACATACTGTGCCTGACGGCCCGGATGCAGATATGGCTCGGTGCTGACGGGCAGAATCTCCACCCGATCCTCCATGCCGGCTGTCTCAAAGACCATCTCCACTACACCCTTCAGCGCATAAAAGTCAACGTCCCGGCCATACATACCAATGGAAATGGTATTGACTTCCTTAGGCAGATTGGCGACGCCCTTGGGGTCCTTCTCGCGGCTGTACGGTGTGAGTTCTGCCTTGGGCAGATATACTCGGCCGATCTCATACAGCCATGCGCTCTCATTTCTCCGATTGTAATTCAGTGACAGTGTATTCAGCATACCGGGCGCCATCAGGGTCCGCATCACGCTGAATTCCTCTCCCAGGGGATTGGCGATCGTTACGGCATGCCTTCTGGGATCCTCCGGCGCCAGCAGTACCTTATCGAACACGCTGGGACTCTCGAAGGAATAGATAACTGCCTGACTCAAGCCGCATGCTTCCAGTGCCGACGCGATCTTTTCCCGCATGGTCTGTTCCGGGCTGAGTCCTCCGACACGCTCTGTGCTGCCTGCCAGAGAAATCGGGATATTGTTGTAGCCATAGATCCGTGCTACCTCTTCCGCCAGATCCGCCATACCTTCCATATCGTCACGATAGGTCGGTACAACGACCTTATGTGTCTCACGATCTACGGTGCATCCGATCTTCTCAAATACATCCACCATAAAGTCCTCCGACAGATCGGTCGCCAGGAAGCGGTTGATCCAATCCACGTCATAAGTCAGAACCCGGTTCTCCCGTACGGTCGGATATACATCCACGGCTCCCGCGACAACATCGCCCGCATCCAGCTCTTCTACCAGCTGGCAGGCACGATTGATGGCAGCGAGCGTATTGTTAGGATCCAGTCCCTTTTCAAACTTGGCTGAGGAATCTGTGCGCAGACCTACCTTTTTGGCCGTAATACGCACATTGGGGCCGTCAAAATTGGCTGACTCAAAAAGGATGGTCGTTACATCATCCAGAACCTTGGAGTTTTCTCCGCCCATAACACCGGCCAGCGCTACCGCTTTCTGCGCGTCCGCAATGACCAGCATGGAAGAATCCAGTGTATGCGCATTGCCGTCCAATGTAACAAACTCTTCTCCGTCTTCCGCGTTCCGCACGATGATCTTGCCTCCGGCAAGGTTGCGGATATCAAAGGCATGCATGGGCTGGCCATACTCCAGCATGATATAGTTGGTGATGTCTACAATATTGTTGATGGGACGCACTCCGCAGGCTGCCAGACGCTGACGCATCCAGCGCGGGGACGGCGCGATCCGGACATTCTTGATCACCTTTGCGGTGTAACGGCGGCAAAGCTTCGGGTTCTGAATCTCGACGGAGATATAGTCGTGAACGTCTCCTCCTGCTTTTTCCTGCAGCTTCACCTCCGGCAGATGGAAGGGAACTCCCATCGTGATCGCCGACTCTCTGGCGATTCCGATCACGCTCTGGCAATCCGGGCGGTTGGAGGTCAACTCGTATTCCACCACTGTATCATTCAGTCCGAAATACGGCTTGATGTCCGATCCTGGAGTCATCGGCTCCGGGAATACATAGATTCCGCTCTCGGGAGCGTCCGGATAATCGTTGCGGTCAAATCCCAGCTCCTCTACAGAGCAGAGCATACCGTTGGACTCTACACCGCGCAGCTTGCCCTTCTTGATCTTAACGCCGCCCGGCAGGCTGGAACCGGACAGTGCTACCGGCACATACTGACCCGCTTCGACATTGGGCGCGCCGGTTACGATCTGCAGCGGCGCCTCCTGACCGACATCTACCTGGCAGATTACCAGGTGATCCGAATCCGGATGCTTCTCCACGGATAAGAGCTTACCCACGACCACCTTATCGATATCGGTTCCGAGCGCTTCCGTGCCCTCTACGATCGTACCGCTCATCGTCATCGCTTCACTGTATTCTGCGACCTTGGACGTATCGATCTCCATATAGTCCTTCAGCCACGACATTGGCATATTCATATCTGTCTATTCTCCCTTCCTCAGAACTGCTCTAAGAACCGCTGGTCATTCTCGAACAGAAGCCGCAGATCCTCAATCGAATACTTCTGCATGGTGATACGATCCAGTCCTACGCCAAAGGCAAATCCGCTGTATACGGACGAATCCACACCGCCCATCTCCAACACCTTGGGATGCACCATACCGCAGCCCAGGACTTCAATCCAGCCGCTTCCCTTGCAGACCCGGCATCCCTTGCCGCCGCACGCGAAACAAGAGCAATCCACCTCCGCGCTGGGCTCCGTGAACGGGAAGTGATGGGGACGGAAACGAACCTTCAAATTCTCGTTATTGTACAGCTTTCTCAGGAAGGTGATCATGGTTCCCTTGAGGTCCGCCATCGTAATCCCCTTATCGACGACCAGTCCTTCGATCTGATGGAATACGGGAGAATGCGTAGCATCCACTTCATCACTACGGTATACCCTTCCCGGCGCGATTACCTTGATCGGAGGCTTCATCCGCTCCATGGTGCGGATCTGCACCGGAGAAGTCTGCGTTCTCAGCAGAAGCTCTCGGGCGCCTTTAATATAAAAGGTATCCTGTTCATCCCGGGCCGGATGTCCTTCCGGGATATTCAACGCTTCAAAATCATAATACTGGGACTCTACTTCCGGACCGTCCACCACGTTGTATCCCATACCGATAAAGATGTTCTGAACTTCTTCCAGCGTCTTATACAACGGATGCTTATGTCCGAGGCGAGGATGCTTGCCCGGCATGGTTACATCCAGCTTCTCTCTCTCCAGCTTTGCCTCCATGGCAATCGAGCCCAGCATCTTACGGCGCTCCTCTAACCGCGCCTCTATCTGAGAGCGCACTTCATTGGCCACCTGACCGATAACCGGCCGCTCCTCCGCGCTCAGCTCCTTCATGCCGCGCAGTACACCTGTCAGCTCGCCCTTCTTTCCAAGATACGCTACACGAATCTCTTCCAGGCCCTTCAGATCCTTGACGGTGTCGATCACCTGCTGCGCCTGCTCGCGTATCTGCTCCAACTTTTCCTTCATAGCCATTCCTCCTTTGATCCATAAAAAAAGCCCCATCCCTATAGGGACGAGGCTGCAGCTCCGCGGTACCACCCTGAATCCGATCCGCGCCATACGCAGACCAACTCTCTGCCCTCTAACGCCGGGCTCCGCGTTTCCCCTTACTGGATTCGGGGGAAATGCTCCAGCGGGAAAGTTCGACAATGCGCTTCTTGAAAAGGCTCTCAGCCCATAGACCTCTTCTCTCTGCTAAGAAGGAATGCACCTCTACTGACCGCTTTCACAGCATTTGCTGTATTCGGACATTCCTATTATAGCACGGAGCGCCCGTTTGTCAACTGTTTTTTGCGGAAACTTGCGGAAAAGAGCGTTCTATGCTATAATAGCCTCAAATCGACAAAGGAGTGATTCCCATGGATACAACACAGGCATTACAACAGCTGGACGAGCTGCAGCAAAAGCTTTTTGCATTGAATTACGCCCTCTCTGCCATCAATCTGGACGCGGTTACGGCTGCTCCGCCGGATACCGCGGAAGGCCGCGGATTGGCCCAGGGCGTTCTGAGCTCTTATCTGTACCCTCTGGCTTACGGCACGGAAACCGGAGAACTCTTATCCTATCTGACCGCACACAAGACTGAGCTCTCTGAGCGGGACGCGCGCATTGTAGAGGAGATGAAACGTTCCTATGATGAGACGCATCAGATGCCGCAGGAGGAGTATGTCGCCTATCAGGTGCTTCTCGGCGAGGCACAGAGTGTATGGCACAAGGCCAAGATCGCCAATGATTACGCCGCGTTTGCGCCATATCTTGAGAAGATCATCGAAGCCAACCGCCGGATCGCGTCCTACATGGATGCTTCCCGTCCTGCGTATGAGGTGCTTCTGGACAGCTATGAGCGCGGACTGACCACGCAGCAGCTTGATGCCTTCTTTGATCAGCTGCGTTCCGTGATCGTTCCCCTGCTGCATCGTATTCAGACCGAGGGCACTCCGATCGACGACAGTTTTCTGTATCAGGAGTATCCGATCGAACAGCAGCGCAAGCTGTCTGATTATCTGATGGAAGTCCTGGGAATCGACCGTGCGCACTGCAGCATCGCAGAGACCGAGCATCCCTTTACAAGCAATTTTGATCGGAACGATGTCCGTATTACAACACATTATTATCTGAACGATGTCGCAAGCTCCATGTATTCTGTCATCCATGAATCCGGACACGCGCTCTATGAACTGGGCGTCAGCGAGACTTACGACCATACCGCTCTCGCAGGCGGCGTCTCAATGGGCATCCACGAGAGCCAGTCCCGCCTCTTTGAAAACATGTTCGGCCGCAGTGAAGGATTTATCAACCGAATCTATCCCAAGCTGTTAGAACTCTTCCCGAACCAGCTCTCTAGCGTCAGCGCCCATGATTTCTACCGGGCCGTCAACAAGGTGGAGCCCTCCCTCATCCGCACCGAAGCCGATGAACTGACCTACTGCCTGCACATTATGGTACGCTATGAGATCGAAAAACAGATGATCGCGGGAACCGTAGCGGTACAGGATCTGCCGGCCCTCTGGGCACAAAAGATGCAGGAGTACCTGGGGATCGATGTTCCTTCTGACCGTGAAGGCGTATTGCAGGATTCCCACTGGAGTGGCGGCGCGATCGGATATTTCCCGACCTATGCGCTTGGCAGCGCTTATGCCGCACAATTTGTACACCGGATGCAGCAGGATCTTCCGGTATATGAAGCTGTCGCCGACGGAGATTTTTCTAGGATCAACGCCTGGCTGGATGAGCATATCCATCAATACGGC
>CAVGBV010000099.1:0-6918 GCA_963627615.1 Alloprevotella sp. | reverse complement strand
ATGTCATAGTCTGACCATATGGAATCTGCAATAAAATCTGCCACACGGCCTGTCGGAATTCCGAGCCTGTCGGATGAAGCGGCGGCATAAACTCCGGTTCTTTTCCTGAAAAATACACATCCAGCCATTTCTTAGCTTCTGTGAGAATCGGTATTTCCCGCGAAATTCTCTCACCTGGAAGTGTATTTGCGAAATATTTCTGTCCTTCAAACCACAGACCAATAAGCCCAATGTCATCGGCAGCCAATAGAATATTCCCCAGCATCGATGAATATGTGCAAGTATATACAATATATCCCGACTTTTCCTGTAGCATCGTTTATTTCCCTCCTTTGGGCCTGGCCATGTCTATTGTATTTTATCCGCCTTCATGCTATGATTATAATGATTGATCACAAAGATATTTGGGACGATACTAATAATAGGAGCAGAAATACAACCCTGTCAATAAACACCCAACTGAAGAAACGCGCAAAAGAACTGAAATCGAATATTCCCGCTGTATTTCTGGCGCTGAAGGATACTCGGACGCCCATTCTCGCCAAAATTCTGGCGGCAGTTTCCATAGCCTATGCATTGTCTCCCATCGATCTGATCCCCGATTTTATCCCACTGCTCGGCTATCTGGATGATGTGCTCCTGCTGCCGATTTTGGTTGCCGCGACGATCCAGCTGATTCCAAAACCGGTGTGGGAGGATTGTAAAAAACAGTCGGCAGGTCTATGGGCGGACGGAAAGCCGAAAAAATGGTATTATGCGCTCCCCATTGTATTTCTATGGCTTCTCCTGATCTGGCTGATTGTCAAGGCGATATGGCTGTGATTCGGCACATATTGATTGGGATGTCAAAACCTCAAACGACTGCTGAAAATTCCGCAGTCGTTTTTCTCACCAAATAACCTAAGATCAAGAATTCCCCTTTT
This sequence comes from Alloprevotella sp., assembly GCA_963627615.1. Lineage (GTDB taxonomy): Bacteria > Bacillota > Clostridia > Lachnospirales > Bianqueaceae > Faecimorpha. Next base: position 5,995 of record CAVGBV010000099.1, on the reverse strand, counting down.
TATATTCTGTGCCCCAAGCCTCCATCGCTTTGATAATAGGGCGCATGGACTCCCCCAGTTCCGAAAGGGCATATTCCACTCTCGGTGGTACTTCAGGATAAACGGTACGGGTGATGATGCCATCGGCTTCCATGGAGCGCAAACTATCCGTCAACACCTTCTGGCTGATACCTTCCAGATCTCTTTTCGAATATTACACTCTAATTATAATGCAGCATACTAAAAATTACAAGAAATAAGTATTGCCTCTCCAAGAGTCACAAAAAGGTGACTGAGTAATAAAATAGTGCGTACTTGTGCCAATAAAAATCCTGAGTAAAATGATAAGTACAGAGGGCGAAACACCCGCTGAATACACTCTGGAGGTAACAATTATGGCTCTTTCGAATCTCTTTGGCTGGAACAAAAAGGCAGAGGCTTCCGCTCCTGCTACGGCTTGCGGCGCCAGTGACGAACCCGCCGAGAAGCCCGCTGCCTGCGGCGCCGGTGACAAACATTAAAATCTAAGGGATACCTCCAAGAAAAAACTTGGGGCATATTTCCGAGAGGACAACTGATGTTACACTTTCGGAAATACGCCCCATCACACCAGGGAGAATTCCATGAAACAGTATTTTTCTTTTCAATGGCACATCACCGATGAATGTGACCAGCGGTGCAAGCACTGCTATATTTTCTCTGAAAACTGTAACAAGAAGCCAGATGCGATGTCATGGCAGCAAATGCAAGACACTTTCTATAACTGTCTGGACTTCTGCAAGGTCTATGACCGTCTTCCGTACTTTTACATCACTGGCGGCGATCCGATTCTGCACCCGGACTTTTGGCGTCTGTGTGAGCTGATGAAGCAGCACAGCGTTCCATTTACGATTCTTGGCAATCCGTTCCACCTGACAGATGAGGTATGCCGCCGCTTGAGAGAATACGGATGCGAAAAATACCAGCTTTCCATTGACGGTTTGCGTGATACCCACGACTGGTTCCGCAAGCCCGGCAGCTTTGATATTACGCTGGAGAAGATCGGCTGTATCAATCGGTCGGGTATCCGCTCTGTGGTGATGACCACCGTTTCCGGCACGAACATTGACGAGGTTCCCGGCATCATCGACGCTGTTGTGGAGGCTGGTGTGAATGTCTTTGCGTTCGCCCGTTACTGCCCCACCAGCGAAGAAAAGGATGTTGGTATCGAGCCGCTGCGTTACCGCCAGCTGCTCTCTGACTGCGACAGGAAATTCAAGGAATATAAGGCCGCAGGCTGTAAGACCTACTTCAATAAGAAAGACCACCTGTGGACACTGTATGAGTACGAAACCGGGGCATTCAAAATCCCCGAAACCGTGGAGGACGGCATGATCTACGGCGGCTGCAACTGCGGCAACTGCCACCTGACGATCCTCCCCACCGGAGATGTGTACGCCTGCCGTCGAGTACAGAACAGCAAAGTTGCCAATGTGTTCACTGACCGGCTGGCAGATGTTTGGGTGTGTCAGATGGAACAGTACCGGGACTATACAAAATTCGAGAAATGCAGCAAATGCGAGCTGCTGGCGTTCTGCCGGGGATGCCCTGCTGTAGCCAGTGGGAAAGGCGGAAACTTCTACGCCGCAGACCCCCAGTGTTGGAAGGAGGTAAAACAAGATGCCTGATATAATGGAAACCATTCTGCACCGCCGTTCCATTCGGCGGTTTGAAGCGAAACAATCTATTCTCTGTGGATGATTGTGCGGTTGCGGCGAAAAATATGATGCTGGTAGCGGATGCTCTGGGGATCGGCTCCTGCTATATCGGTCAGGGCTGGACGGCCTTTGCTGACCCCTACGGACAGGAGATTTTGCGGCAGTGGAAGATCCCCACCGACCATTATGCCGTCATGCAGCTTCTTTTGGGCTACGCCCGTGAGGGTGACAAGCATCCCGCTCCGAAACCGAGAAGAGAGGGGCGCGTGATACGAATTGGCGAGGCCGCATTATGATCCTGACTCACCGTTTCTGATCGGAGGCTTTCACGAAGGAGATCAGATCATAATTGAATAAGGAAAACGAAAGCCCATCCAGGAGAGTTTTTCTTTCCTTGATGGGCTTTTTGATTAAAAAATAAGCAAACCAATGTGATAAACGATGCAGGCGATCAGCAGCGCCGCAAGGGTATAGAATACACCAATCTTTGCCGTCCATTTGACCGAGTGCGTCTCTCTTGCGGTTGCGGCCAACGCGCTGACGCAGGGCATATTAAAACTAATCGCTAAGATAAAGGCCAATCCCTCCGCCCCGGTAAAGTTAGCGGACAAAATCTCCGAGATACCAGCCGCGGCTGTACCGGAAACTTTGGCGCCAAAAGTTGAACTGACCAAACTGCCGCCGGTACCATAGAGGGTATTCAGCACACCCAGCAGGGACTCCTTGGAGATCGCCGAAGCGCAGAACGCCAGGAACGCCTGCCATTTCATACCAAAGAACCTGGTCACGGGTTCAATCAAGACACCAATTTTATATAGGATACTGTTTTCCGCGCTGCCGCCGAAACCGTAGGTCAGCACAAGGAACACAATGGATACCAGAGAAATGACCCGCAGGGCCCGCAGAAAAATATCCAGAGTGCGCTGGAAAGTCACATACAGCGTGTTCTTAAACGCTGGTTTATGATATGGCGGCAGCTCCATAATAAGGCCCACACGTTCCTCCTTGGGCGCAAGCGAATCGCCAAAAACCTTATAGACCACCCACATCATCAGAAACATGAACAAGAAGATCGATACAATGACGAGGAATCCGCCGGTGCTGCCAAACAGTGCGATAGCAATCGCAGGCACGACGGAAAGAGTCGCCGCACAGGGAACGGCCCAGCTCATAGCGATAGCCAGTACCCGCTGTCCCCAGTTATCTACCACGCGGGTACCGGTGGTACCTGCAATGGTACAGCCAAGTCCCATGAAAAACGGCATGATCGTTTTCCCCTGCAGACCAACCTTGGACATGGTGTGATCGAACAGGACCGAGATACGGGCGAGATAGCCGCTCTCCTCCATCAGGTTGAAGCCCAGGGTAATACCCAGCACAAAGGATGCCATCATCAACGCAAAATACAGCACATTGATGAGCACATCGCAGATAAGGGAAATGAGCAGAGGATGAACGGAGATCGCTTCCATAGCGCTGCGGAGTACTCCGCTGAGAGGTGTCAGCACAGCTGAGGCTATGCCGGATACGATGCCGGAGAAGATCATCGCCAACAGGAAAATCACCAAAATGATTCCAAATGCCTTCAGCTTTCCGCGAACAGGCGACAGAGCCAGCCTGTCAAATTTACTGAAAGCGCTGTTCGCATCCTTTTCCGCTGTGATGACTCCATTCAGCAAATCATCGATATAAGCCATCTTCTCCTTTGCGGTATTCATGGCCTCTCCCGCAATAACAGGCTTCTGCGTGAGGGCTGTCTCGATGCACTCATAGAGTCCACGGTAATCCTTTTTCCGGATGGCCGACATCGGAACGACCGGAATCCCCAGTTTCTTTGATAACGCTACCGTATCGATGTCAATACCCTGTCCCTTTGCCACATCCATCATATTGAGAACCAGAATCGCCGGAACCTTCGTTCCCACAAAATCCGCCAGCATATACAGGCTGCGCTTCAGCTAGGAAGCATCCGCCATTACCAGCACAAGATCCGCGTTTCCTGAGGCAATATAACCCCGTGTGATGACCTCTTCATCGGAACCAGCAGACAGCGAGTAGCTGCCCGGAAGGTCCGCCAGGATCATCCGCTGACCGTTCCATTTGCATTCGCCTTCCTTTTGGTCGACGGTTTTGCCCGGCCAGTTTCCCACATGCTGATGGGAACCGGTCATCATGTTGAAGATGGTGGACTTACCGGAGTTGGGCTGCCCCAGCAGAGCAACGACCGGCGTTCCATCATCCTTTTTATAAAGCTGGCTGCTGCCATTGTATTTACACTTTTTACTGGATGCACAAGCTTCACAGCGACTCATTGCATGGCACCTCCCACCATGATTTTTTTACTTTCTTCCCGGCCAATGGCAATCAGCGTGTCCCTGGCGAAAAGCAAAACAGGCTGTTTCCTGTAATTCTGACAGATCTCAATGGCGCTGCCGCAGAGCAGTCCCATCGAGGACAGCCGGTTCACTAAGCGGTTTTCTTCCTTTATTTCCAGAATACAATACCGACTGTCTGGCTTTGCATCGGAAAGCGTAATAGCGTTCATGTCCCAACCTCCTGATCTAGGCAATATGTAGTTAGCCACTTCTAACCGCATATTAATGTACCATAAAACAAGAAGGCTGTAAAATCCATTTGCTGAATTTAGGCCCATTTAGCATCGGATTGTCTACCGCTCCTTGCGAATCCATGTCGTTGATGGTAAAATAGTCACATGAACATTCAAAGTCAGCATTTCACACTTCATAAGGGAACCGAAGGACAGTTGGACCTCTACACATTGGCGCCGGGTATTCGAATTTCGTTCAACGAGATCTATGCAAGCAGCTGGGAAAAAGGAGACAGCTCCATCTTTGGCGAACGAATGCTGATCCTGAATTTTTGCATTCATGGCCGATGCGAGGCTTCCCTTGCGCAGAATCGGTATGCGATTGTTAAGGAAAATCAAGTCTGTATCAGCACCGTTTTGCCTACCAAAGACTTCTATTACCCGGGGAAGCTATATGAAGGGATTCAGCTCTATCTGGATCTGGATATCCTGCACAATGCGAATGGACGGGACTTTCTCTCGGAAATGGGGATCTCCTTGGAACAAATCGTAGATGTATTCTGCGGAAGGGACGGTCTGTACCTGCACCAGATGAATGATACGCTCCATGCGCTTGTGACGGACGCTTGGGCCGGAAAGGACGACCCGGAAATCGGAGCGCTGCGGTATCTGACTGTACGCCTCCTCCATGAAATAATGTCCATGCCCACAGAAACCGAAACGGATACCTATTTCACAAGGTCACAGATCGCTATTGTAAAGGAAGCGGAAGCTCTGATTCTAAGCGACCTGACAAGGCGGATCACCGCGAAAGAATTGGCGAATCGGTTCGGCATCAGCGAGAGCAGCTTCAAGTTCTATGTAAAAGGGATCCTCGGCGACAGTTACCTGAACTACTTTCGAAAAAAACGAATGGAAAAAGCAGCCGAGCTGCTGGAATCCACCAACCTTAAGGTCATTGAGATCGCAAGTACAGTGGGGTATGAAAATCAAGGAAAATTCGCCAAAGTATTTGCGGAAGTCTATGGTGTCTCTCCACTGGAATTCCGGCGGCTGTCTAAGTAATCTCCATTCTAAGAATGGTATAATCAAAAACCGAGCAGACATCTGCTCGGTTTTTGAAGGTAAATGGATACGCTTACACGTCTTATAGAATCGGAAAAAGTTTCATACTCTCGCTAACTATTATCATAGAAGTACTTATTTACAGACTTTTATTCATAGACCCAGTCGAGACAAATTTTGCTTCTATAATTTCTTTTCTCCCCATTCGCATAGTTTTCTTATTATTCGTCCTATATCCATTTTTATCTTTTCATAAATCACCTATTTCTCATACTTCGCGGAAAATATTACGTCATTGCTTCAAAACGTCCTGTCCATTTAAAAATAACTTTGAAGCTTCAAAGTTATACTTTAACGATTCCACATACTGACATAGTTTTTTATTGATTTCGTCTAAACAATCATTAATTATCTTTTTTTGTTTCTCAGTCAATTCTTCCTTCTTTATCTTTGCTTTAAGCACAATATTATTCACGAACTCTGTTAACTTTATACAGTCATTTATTTCTGATACCATTTTGTCTGTATGTATTTTCTCATTGAATATACTACTATAATCATTTTCTATATTCGTCATTATCTTTTTCAACGTTTTTGTATACTGCGTCCAGAACAAGCAGCTCATATAAATATAATAATTTCCATTCTGCATAAGCAAATTATTTACATTTCTACGTGTGCATTCAATACCACCAGATATACTATG
>CAVGBV010000098.1:0-7008 GCA_963627615.1 Alloprevotella sp. | reverse complement strand
ATCAGCTCCAACATGACCGACTTCCCGCAGCGGCGAATACCGGTCATGACCTTGATCAGTTCCGTTCCGATAAACGGACGGATACGGCTCATATACAGTTCGCGTTTGATCATAAGGCTTTGCCCCCTTTCCGTGGCTGAGCACAGTATAGCACATTTACAGGTGAATCTCAATGGCGAAATTGTAAATTTATAAGTTATATCTGATGAAAGTCAAAATTCGACAAAAGAATTAAGATAAGAAATTTGATTTTAATGAAGCCGTAAACACTTTCGGATCCGCAGAGCTTTTGGTAAAAGGGCTTGAAATCAGGCATGAAAAATCAATGCTTGCCGGATTCATAAAGTATTTACCGCTTGCGTGTATAGATTACATCGTTCCGCGATTCGCGGTATCGTGCAGCCGATGTACAATTTCGCGTGACCTTTTGCGGTTTGGATGGTTGTCGTCCGATTCCGTGAAGTGCAAAGACCTGTCCTGCATATAGGGCATCGAATGTGTTGTTCAAAACCACCCAAAACAAAAAATCCATGCGCTACGTTCGATACCAGCACAAGGCTAAGGCTGATTTGGAGTTGTTGAAAAGAATGGATTTAGTCACAATATCATGCTATCGCTGGAAACTTTGAACGCAAAAGATCAAGCAAAAAATGAAACAACCATCGGCATATCCGTTGGGCGGTCATGCCGATGGTTGTGTGCTTCATCTGAGTCTTTACTCGATTTCTTGGGGAGGTAGTAGTGTGTCATTTTCGCGCCTGCGATCCGATTTTCCATACACCATTTTTACACCATTTCGGCGTGGAGTAGTATGGAATTACATGAGGTTGTATAGTGGTTATTTGTGCAGAAAACACGATGAAATCAAGAATTATCGGTATTTATGGAGCGATATTGAGATATAGAATCAGGTGAATCGCCCTCGATACCTAATTTCATATATACTCATTCTCCTTCGATTTTCCTTGATTGGCAAGGGTCTCAAACGCGATCATAGCTTGCGAAAAAGGACACACTAGCACTTATAAAGTATAGCATATTTACGGGTGAAGCTCAATGGCAAAATTATAAATTTATAACTGATAAAACATAAAATCCGGCAGGAAATTTAAGATATCACCTAGGCTGTCGGATTCACTGCTGCATGGTATCGCTAAAGTTGCTTCAAAGTTGTTGAAAAGGATGGATTTGTTCACGATACCATGTTATAATTTATTACATAAGAGAGTTGGGAGGATGCCAATCATGAATAATAGCAGAGACTTCAAAAAAGAGTATGATGCCTTTTTGAAAAAGGTTCCGTATCAAACAGCAGTTGTTGACGATGTGAAGGTAAGATACCAATATGGCGGTAAGGATGGCGCGCCGGTCATTCTCTTTTTTAACGGATTAGAGATGCAGGAAATGTGGATGCCGTATGCCGAAAAGCTTGGAAAGAAATACAGATTTTTGATTTATGAATATCCGTTCCATACCGCCAACGCGGACGAACAGATCGACTTTACCGCAAAGCTATTGAAAGCACTGTCTATTGAAAAAGTGATTTTGATTGGTGCAAGTGATGGCGGTGTATATGCCCAGATTTTTGCGAAAAGACATCCGGAATCCGTTTTAACCATGATCCTGATGACCACCTTGACGGTGGATTCCGATTATGTCCGAGACATCCGAAAAGAACGATTTTCAACTCCGATATTCCTTCTTTTACTGAAACTGGTTCCCGCGAAAACAGAACTGAACCTGTTGCTAAAAAAGAGTAAGGGATTTTTGGAATGTGAATCAGAAGAGGATTGGAAATATGGCAGAGAATTCTATGAAACCGTGGCTTCTGACTTAAACTATAAGCAGCGGTTTATTCATAGTTTTAAATGTGTGTATATGCTGAGAGACTATCCAATTTTTGAGGAAAATGATTTCGAGTATCTGCGTGGGAAAATACAAGTTCTCCTTCCGGAGAAAGACATTTTCAAAAAAGAGGATCAGAACCGTCTTGCGGATCTATTTAGAAAGCTGGATGCAGAAATTCTCAGTGTTCCAGGCGGACATGTAGGATTCATCGTTCAATCAGAGTACTATATCGATTTGATAGAAAAGTTCTTGAGAAAAACCGGAATCTGACAAGCGAATTCCTATCGGGTAGTCAAAGGGCAAACGGTGCTATTGAAAACGTTTACCCAATACGGACATATCGATAGATCGCATCAAAGATGAGGTCAACATTCGTTTGAAGCGCATCTTCAAAAAAAGTATCCCTGTTCTGATAGACGGCATAAATAGATTTAATGAAATTCACTACCACGCCAGGATCGAAATCCGTACGAATCCCCGTTACGTATGGGATGATTTTTTGGATTCGCTCCAGGTCCGGTCCATTCTCAAAATAAGACCCAGGAGTCACATGGTTCTTGAGCCAGATTGTATCTTCAAGCGTTAACCGCAGCAGAAAATTCGTCTCCGGTCTAAAATATTCCCGATACCAATGCAGGAACTCTCTGAGCGGAATCGTATCCGCTCCCTCAAGCCTTTGCATAAAATCCGCAAATGAACGGTTTTCCAGTTCATTTATCATAGAAACAGCAAAAGTTTCTTTTGAGCTGAAGAAATTATAAAAAGAACCAACGGATACCCCGGCTTCTTTTGCTATGGAAGCAACTGTCATTTTTTTGAAACCCATGGCGGTACTTAAGCTTACTCCGGCCTCCAACAGCTTTTTACGGATATTATTTCTTTCTTCGTCGGTAAATCCACCTGCCATATCTTTTCTCCACTTAAAATAACCAGATTTGTACCAATCCGCAAAGAACAGCAAAAACCACAGCGAAAGGAAGGACCTTGAGCTCTACCTTTACATGAAACCATTTCTGATGGTATTCCTTATCCATATGTTCTGTACCCGGAAGACGCCACCGCTTAACTCTCGCGAACAAAACCCAGTCCAGGAAAAAAGCATCATATGCGCCGATCCACACCAGATATAGAAAAGCTATCAACGAACCCGTAATAAAATCCCGCGCGCCGACAATATGTGCCATCCACGCGAACAAAAACAACGCCACTATAATTGCAACGCTCTTCCGTACGATCGTACCCTTTGTGAGCTTTTCACGCTTATTTTCATGCGTTTTGTAATACTCCGCCTGAATTTCAGGCGGATAGTCCGCAACCCACGCTTCCGGATTTTTGGTAATGCTGATAATAACCTCCGCAGAGAAGGCAATTGTCAGGATCAGCAGCTCAATTAATAAAATACCTGTGTTCATACTCTACCCTTCCTTGTATATTCACTCTCATAGGCGGCCATGAATATTTTATATAATATATTCATGATGAATATATTGCAAAAATATTCACTTGTCAAGACCATTCTCGAAAAATCTAATAAAAAAGAGCGTTCCTCTTATGAGAAACGCTCTCTTATTCTTTAACCCTTCAGAGAACCGATCATCATACCGCCTACAAAATACTTCTGCAGGAACGGATAGATACACAGGATCGGAACTGTGGATACGACAACCATCGCACCCTTGATACTCTCTACTACCTGCTGATACTCGGCATCCTGCTCATCAACATCGAGGTTGGAGCCCTGAATCAGCATATCGCGCAGGATCAGCTGCAGCGTATATTTGCTGCGGTCCTGCAGATAGATCATAGCGTTGAAGTACGTATTCCAGTGGCCTACACCGTAATACAGCACCATTACCGCCATGGCCGGCAGTGACAGCGGAATAAAGATCTTGAACAGAATCGTGCCATGACCGCCGCCGTCGATATGAACCGACTCCACCAGACTCTCCGGAATCGTAGAGAAATACGAACGCAGAAGAATCATATTATATGTGGAGATCGCGTTCGGGATCATGATGGACCACAGCGTGTTGTACATTCCCAGGCTCTTAACCAACAGGAAGGAAGGAACCATACCGCCGCTGAAATACATCGTGATCAGGATCAGGATCATGACCGGCTTATGCCAGAGGGCCTTCTTACGGGTCAGGAAGTACGCGCCGATGGCCGTCAGTGTCAGGTTGAAGCACAGGCCGACTACAATCGTGATGATCGTATTCTTATAACCCGTCCATACCTCCGCCTTTCTCAATACCCAGGTATACGCGTAGGTGCTGAAGCCCTGCGGCCACAGAATCGCTCCCGGTGCCTTACTCAGTGCGATCGGGTCACTCAGAGACACAAAGATCTCATACAGCATGGGGTAAAGCATGATCAGTGATATCAGAACCAGAAGCAAGCTGTTCACAACTGTAAAGACTCGTTCTCCGGCTGTTTTTCTTTCTACCATTTCTGTACCCCCCTTAGAACAAGCTGGTCTCTGTCACCTTGCGGCTAACCGCGTTGGCGATGCATACCAGGATGAAATTGATAACCGAGTTGAACAGACCAACTGCCGTTGAGAAGCTGTAGTCTCCCTTCAGAAGACCACGACGATAGGTGTATGTAGAGATAACATCTGCCGTCTCATAGATCGCTTCGTTATACAGCAGAAGGATTTTTTCATGTCCAACACTCATCATGCCTCCGACCTTCATGATCAGCAAGATAACGATGGTCGGCTTGATGGCCGGGAGTGTAATGTGCCAGATTCTTCCGAAGCGTCCCGCTCCGTCCAGAGCCGCCGCCTCATGCAGTTCCATATCCACGCCGGTAATCGCGGCCAGATAGATGATACTGTCCCAACCTACACTCTGCCAGATACCGGAAGCCGTGTAGATCGTACGGAAATACTGCGGGAACTGCAGGAAAGGAACCGCCTGCGCTCCAAACAGTCCTGTAATCTGATTGAACAGTCCTGTTGACAGGCAGAACTGACGGATCATACCACAGATAACTACGGTAGAGATAAAGTGCGGGAAATAGGTCAGAGTCTGCACCGTTCTCTTAAAGAGCTTGTTTTTCACTTCGTTCATCATCAACGCCAGCAGAATCGGCGCCGGGAATCCGAAGATAATACCGTACAGGCTGATGAGCAATGTATTGGTTACTGTACGGCTGAAATAAATCGAATTGAAGAAGGACAGAAAATGCTGAAATCCGTAATTCTTGGCCCAGGGGCTGCCCCAGATTCCAAGATTCGGCTTAAAGTTCTTAAACGCAATGATAACACCGCCCATGGGCCCGTATGCGAAGATGATATAATAGGCCAGCACGGGAAGAACCAGCAGATACAAAAGATAATTGGCCTTGAAGTCTTTGACAAAAACATGGCCAAAACCCTGTTTCTTTTTCTTCTTAGGAGTCTCCATCCATAAACCTCCGTTCCTTTTATAAACAGATAGAGGCCTTTATAAGGCCTCTATCTACTTGATATTACCTTTTTATTATCTGCTCTTGAAACGATCGTATGCAGCCTGCTTAACAGCAATAACTTCATCGATACCCTGGCTCTTGATGGAATCTACGAAGGAATCCCACTGATCCATCGGAGTTGTACCCAAGATGAACTTCATGATACCTTCCTTAACGAAGGTCTCGATGTCGCTGTAGGTGTTGGCAATCACATCAGCCTCTTCCGTCGTATGGGTAACGGTCGGATAGTAATGAGCGCTCATGTTGGTGTTGCCAAAGTCTGCGTTTGCCTTGTTAACGAAATCGGTGTTGAAACGATCGCGAACTTCCGGCATCTGCGGATAACCCCAGTTGGTCTTCCAACCGAACTGATACAGGATCGTGCTCGGGGAATCGGTCGTGGTGTCGTTGTTCATAACCAGATCGGTGAACTCCTTCAGGTTGCCGTTCTCGTCAGCGATCCAGGTGATACCCTCGGTACCGAAGCTTGTCAGCTTACGGCCGGCATCGCTGTACAGATAATCGCACCAACGCATCGCGATCTCCTGGTTCTCGCCAGGTGCTACAGAATGCATGAAACCGCCGTTGAACTTGGCATTGAAATGACCGAACTGAGCCTCATCGCCCTCGTTCATAACCATCGGAGGAACGGTATCGCACTCGAAGTTCTCGCCGTTGTTCGCGATAATACCATTCTCGATATCACCGGAGTGCAGCAGAACCGCACCAACCTCGGAGTTAGCCCACTTAGCCTTAACAGTACTCTTATCAACAGTCGCGAAGTCCGCGTCCAGCAGGCCGTTTGCGTACCAGTCAGCCAACTGCTGAACGAACTGCTTATAGCCTTCGTCCAGAACGCCGTACTGCACCTTACCGTCACGAATATAGAAGCCATAGATCGTATCGAAAGCGTTGGACAGGTTCGCGGCGGAGTTCTCCAGCCACAGCCAACGAGCCTCGAATACCAGTCCGCCCTTGCCCATGCTCTTGAAGCCTTCCAGAGCGGCGGTCCACTGATCTACGGTACGCGGCAGCTCCATGTTCAGCTCTGCCAGCCAGTCGGTACGGAAGCCGGCGCCCAGGCCGCTGCCGCCTTCTGCTTCAGACTCCGTCATGTATGGAAAGCAGTACATATCGCCGTCATCATTAACAACCAGTTTCTTTACGTCAGGTCTTTCATCGTAGTACGCGAACAGATTCGGGCAGGACTCCTTATTCTCGGTCAGGTTCAGGATCAGGCCGTCATCCAGCGCGCCGTTCGGGCCGCCCGGATGGGTGATCCAGTTTACACGCCATACGTCCGGATAGGTACCGCCTACGATCAGCAGGTTGGTCGCCTCGGTCGTAGCCTGCGGGCTGGAAGCAGATCCGATCCACTCCATATGGATACCGGTCGCCTCTTCCAACGCGTCCGCGTAGTAGTAGGACTTACCGTCGATGATCGTGTAAGCGGGCAGGTCTGCACGTACAAAATCATCCTTGTTCATGGAAATCGAAACCAGAGAACCATCCGGGTTCGGTGCTACCGGATAAGTAAATCCAGAAACTTCTTCCTCTTTGGACTCTTCCTGGGAAGCGTCCGCCTGAGAGCTCTCCTGGGCCTTGGAACTATCCTGAGCCTTAGAGCTGTCGTTGGTGGTGCCGCTGCAGCCAACCGCTCCGACAACCAGAGCAACCGCAAGCAGCATTGCAAGCAACTTCTTCATG
>CAVGBV010000097.1:6296-7105 GCA_963627615.1 Alloprevotella sp. | reverse complement strand
GATCGACACGCTCACGCATCTCCTGCGCCGCCTTATTGGTAAAGGTGATCGCCAGAATATAATACGGCGGTACACCGATTTCCTCAATCAGATACGCGATTCTGTGCGTCAGCACACGGGTTTTTCCACTACCGGCTCCGGCCAATATTAAAACAGGGCCTTCCGTCTGGAAAACCGCTTGTCGCTGCATTTCATTCAGCGTCGAATATTTATCCATTGTATAACGTTTACTCCTTTTATGCTTTCTGTATATGCTTCAGGCGCTCCAGCACCATGGCGTAGCCATCTTCTCCATAATGCAGCGCGCGACCGACGCGGCTGACCGTTGCGCTGGATGCTCCGGTCTTCTCACAGATCTCCTGATACTTGGTATCCTCACTGAGAAGCCTCGCGACCTCCAGACGCTGCGCGATGGCCAGAAGCTCACTAACCGTACATATATCTTCAAAAAAAGCATAACACTCCTCCACGGAGCGCAGAGAAACAATCCCCTGGAACAATTGATCCATCTCTGGCGTCTTCAATTTACTGTTCACCTGGATCCTCCTCCCATGATCTCTTTAGTTCTTTAGTAATGCAATATATCTATTGTAGCATTGTTTTCCGAAAAAGTAAAGTCCCTTTAATGGCTGAGCGCCCACCAATTTTGCGGAGCATCCTCCTCTGTAAGACTTCCGAACCGATATCCGTTCTCCTGAAAATATTCAATGATCCATGGCATCGCTTCGACTGTTCCCGGCGCGTAGGAAGCGGAATGCAGCAGTACGATCACCGTATCCTTGCCCTGAGCGGATTCCACTGTATTATGG
>CAVGBV010000097.1:4613-6286 GCA_963627615.1 Alloprevotella sp. | reverse complement strand
GTATTATGGTAAATGGTTTCCGCGCTGATGTTTTTACCAACGGCATCTTCTCCGGAGCAGTTCCAGTCAAGCACTCGATACCCCCAGGACTCCATCTCTTCCTCAATGGATTCTCCGAAATGCCGGACCGCGTTGGGTGAACCTCCGGGAAAACGAAAGATCTTCTCTACCGTACATCCGCTGACATCCTTCACATAGTTTTCCAGGGTCTCCATCTCTCTTTTCAATGACGCAGTATCCGCATATACGGACTTATAATCATGACTTGCGGTATGATTGGCTAGTACATGCCCTTCCTCCGCAATTCTCCGGTACAGATCTGCCGCATAATCCGCTTTGTTGGCAATCACAAAAAAAGCCGCCGGAACCTGATACTCCTTTAGAATGTCCAGAAGCTGCGCTGTATTGGGATACGGCCCGTCATCAAAAGTCAGATAGACTGTTTTGTTCGATGCGGAAGCCGCCGCATTCTGTGCTTCCGCCACCAACTCCCCGCTCTGCGCTTCCGGAGATTCCTGACTGCATCCGGCGCCGCAAATCCATAACACACATAAAATCCCTAGTCCTATACGCATGTTCATATCTCTATCATCCTCCCAGCCTTTAGGATGTGGAGAATCCTATGAATCATGTATACAGCCAATAAAAAACGGCAGGAAACATCCTGCCGTCGTCCTTCATGATCTTACGCTCTGTAGGACTCGATCTCCCTACGTGCTCCGGTAAGCGCTACTGTAATCAGAATCGAAGCAACCATAGAAACCACATTCGTAATAATGCTTACAATACTGAAGCTTCCTACCGCTATATTGTAAATCAACATCAGGAGACTCAGTACAATCATGATGTAATTCATCACGATCACATACATGGATAAGGGCTTATCCGGAAAACGTCCATCCTGCAAGGTCAGCTGAACACGTGTGCATGTACGGATCAGCTGAATCTCATAAATCATAGCGAAGATCATAATGGCCAATACCACCAGATCCGCAACGAGAGAAATGATCCAAGGGGACATATTATTCCAGTATAAGGACTTTGTATTGAGCAGTACAAAGAAGATGACCAGAGTACTCAGCATAGCGAGACCGATATAAACACTGACTACAATCGCGGAAGCCTTGACAAATCCCAAGCCGTATCCCTTCCGGCTGCCGGGCTGCGCCTTTCTTGCCTGCGCGGTAAAAATCCCCACCCCGATTGCGTTCAAAATCATCGGAACCAACACCAGTATGATCATGATGATGACCACAGCCAGAATAACGGAGTAGATCTGCGCCAGCGTCTCGCTGGGCAGCAGCATCATCAGCTCATATTCGGAATTGATCAGGTACTCAATCCCCGTCATATCCAGCACGAAAAAGGACGAAATCGTCTGACAGGCTGTTACGACAATAAAGAGAATGGCTCCCAAGATAAACACTCCGGAAGAAGCCCGCTTCTTTATAATATCAAAAGCCGGGCTTACTGGAGTCCCCGTGGGCGGAGCATCCATCTGTACATTGTACTGCATATCCTGTTGTTCGTTCATAATACGCCTCCTCATCTGCGTTTTGATAACTTTATCATATCAAATTCAGATTTAAAAAGCAAGCACTTTTCAAAGAAATCACAATGCGCTGACAATGCTTTCCACAGCAACAGCCGCATCAGACGCGGCCGTTATAATC
>CAVGBV010000097.1:0-4603 GCA_963627615.1 Alloprevotella sp. | reverse complement strand
GTTATAATCTGCCGCAAAACTCCTTTTCTCACGTCGCCGGCGGCATAGACTCCGCGGATAGAAGTCTGCATATGATCATCCGTCAGAATATAACCGTTCATATCGGTATCCGCTTTTCCCTTTAAAAGTGCGGAATTCGGCAAAACTCCTACCGCCACAAATACACCGTCCGCGGATATTGTCGTTTCCTGCCCCTGCGTATCGGCTACAACACCGCTGACCATAGAATCTCCCTGAATTTCCTGAACTATAGTATTCCACAGGATCCGGACATTCTCTTTGGCAAGAAGCTTCTTCCGGAGGGAATCTGCCGCGCGCAGCTGATCTCTTCTATGAATCAGCGTGACGTCCCGACACAGGCCTGACAGATACAACGCGTCTGACACTGCCGTATCCCCGCCGCCGATGACCACAACGCTTTTCCCACGGAAAAAAGCTCCGTCGCAGGTCGCGCAGTATGATACTCCGTGTCCGCGAAGCTTCTCTTCTCCCGGAACCCCCAGCTTTCGCGGACTGGCTCCTGTACACAGGAGAACCGTTCGGGTTTTGTATTCCCCATTGTAAGTGCGCACCGTCTTTATAGGTTCTCCGACCTCCAGATCCGTAGCCTCCTCCATAATCTGCTGCATTCCAAGCTTTTGCGCATGCTCCAGCATCTTCATTCCGAGGTCCATGCCCCCGATTCCGGGCAGACCCGGATAATTATCGATCTCCTGCGTATTGAGCATCTGTCCGCCGGCAAATCCCTGTTCGACCACCGCATAGTCCAGTCCGGCTCTGGACGCGTAGATTGAAGCCGTCAATCCTGCCGGACCTCCTCCGATGATCAAAAGATCATAAATCTTTTCCTTCATGCTGCTCCTCCAATTCCTTTAGCGCTTCATTCAGAAGCTCTGTTCCTCGCAGAACAAACCGGCCGTTACGGATAATCTCTATCTGCTGTCCCGCAGCTGTCTTTACCCGAATCACTCCGATTCCATAATAGGGAAGCGTGATGTCGGTATGCTTATGCGTATATGCCTTGGAGCGATCTTCATTTCGCAGCGCGGTCCGCTCGTTCTCACGGGCAACGACTTCCTTGCCGTTTTGCGGATTATATACGGCGATCTCCTCTGCCCCAACATAGCAGGTGTCCCCGATCGCAAAATGCGGTCCCATCTTTTCTACAATCAGAATCGGCAGCCTCTCTACAATATTATATTGTCTGGCCATCTTATAGGCTAGAGTATTGGTTCCGATCGCAAACTCTCCCAGCGGCAAAGTCTCATGCGGGAACAGCAGATTTTCCCGGATCAGGCGTCTGTTTTCTTCCGGATCCTCAAAATTGCCACAGCTGTAATCTGTGACATATCCGTTTTCAAATGTCAGCTTCAGATCCTTATAGCGAATCCCGTCATTGTAAAATGAATCCACATGCAGTAAGCCATTGGTCCCGGTAAGCTGCGGTGATGTAAAGACTTCTCCCAAAGGAATATTGACATCCGCCACACAGTTGTAGAAATTGGTCTGGTGCTTGGGGTCCTGAATCGGAGCAAGGGCGATCCGAAGATCGGTTTCATTGCCGTCGCGTCCCAGAATCTCCGCTTCGCAGCCCTGATCCAACGCATCGATGATATGCTGCTGTACCCTGAGATATTTATCGTTGTCCAGAGTATTGATTGTAAGCATCTCATGGAATATTGCCTCAAAGTCCGAACCGATCTGCGGCGCCGGATAGGCGGCCATCGTAAAGCTGGTTCCGCTCCCCGGTATATACTCCTCCAAAAGCTGCATTCTCTGATCCATATACTGTCCATACAGTTCTGACTGCTCCGGACGGAAGGCAATGTTTTCTTTGCGATTCTTCGGCTCAAACGGATCTTCGCCAAAGCTTCCTAAAAATGCCGGGCCGCCATATACCGAGAGGATCTGCCGGTTCTCCTCCAATGTCTTGCGCAGCGCTTCTCCCGCTGCGTCCACATACTCCGGATCCAGCACCAACGCGATATCAAAACGATGATCATACTCGCACTGCTGATTTTTTCTGGTGCTATAGATCCGACTGATAAACGGGATAAAACGGATCTCGCTCTCAAACAGTTCCATGATGCGCTTGGTCACGCGCTCCATGCCCAGCCTATGAAAGAGCCCTACTGTTTTTTTTGCGACAATATCTTTACCATCTACAAAAAATCCCCGCCGATATCCGTCTACGATCGAACGGGCCATCTTTTCGATATCCTCTTCAGAAACCCCTTGCATAAAACGAGCATAGGCCAGATCCTCCTCGGTTACCCGAACGCCCAGCGCGTACAGCACTCCAGGATCGCTCAGATCCGCCTCACGAATCCAATCCTCGCCCATACAAGGATCCGGAATATAGTTCTGGTGTACAAACAGTCCGGCTCGTTCTGCTACGTGTGCCTTCTGACACTCGCAGACGCAGGCCGTAATCTCCTCAGAACGCGCCTTTCCCGGCCGCAGCAGGATCTCCGCGACTTTCAGGAAAAGCTCCTGATTCCATGTCATCGCAAAGCGCATGTGTCTGGACGCATATCGGATGTTCTCCTGCAGCTGATACGCCACAGCTGACAATACAGGACCCAACTCTGCGCCAAATATCTTAGCCATGTGGGACGGACACAGAGCCGAGCGCGTATACTGTTCCTCCTGCATAGCGTAGAGCTTGTCCTGCGTCTCTTTTAATTCGTTTAGAGATGCGCCCAGATAATACTCTCTGGTTGCCTTCTCCTCCCATTGGATCAGCATGTTCAAAAAGTCCGCCTGCTCCTTAACATAGCGTGCGGCATTCTCCCTTACACCTTTTGCCGTTTTGCCCTCTGTCAGCGCGCGGATCTGTTCCTTCTGCTCCGCGTACAGCCGCAGCGCTGCGCTGTTGTATAGTTTATAGTATTCTTCAAGATCAAACATGATATCCTCCTAATTTCAAACCATAAAAACCGCTCTCAGTATATCATAAACGGCTGGAAAAGGCAATGGATTTTCCGGAGCCGCTCCACTGAAGTGTTTGATTTTCTCCATCTTTTTGCAAAATAATACATTGCTGAGGATTCTTCCTCCCATTATAATATCCTTATTTTGAACAGGAGGTATTCTTACCATGGTCAAGGATATGACGGATGGCAAACCTTACAAGCTCATTCTTGCCTTTTGTATTCCATTGATGTTCGGCAATCTCTTTCAGCAGATGTATAATATGGTAGACGCAATTATCGTAGGACGGTTTCTCGGAAAAAACGCTCTGGCGGCCGTAGGCTCCACCGGCGCGATTAACTTTCTGATTCTGGGATTTGTTAATGGCCTATGCTGCGGATTCAGCATTCCGGTTGCCCAAAGCTTTGGCGCGAAGGATTATGTCTCCATGCGCCGGTGCATTTCCAATATGCTGTGGGCGGCTTTGATTTTCGGCAGTGTTATTACCTTGGGCACGGTGCTGTTCACACGAGAGATTCTGATGCTCATGCAGACACCCGAGGACATCCTGGAAGACGCATATCAGTACATATTTACCATTTTTGCTGGAACCTTTACTATCTTCTTATATAACAGCCTTGCGGGGATCATGCGGGCGCTGGGCGACAGTAAAACCCCCTTGTTCTTTCTGGCGCTTGCCTCGATCCTGAATATCCTTTTGGATCTGTTTTTTATCATCGTCATGAAGTTCGGCGTATTCGGCGCCGCTCTGGCAACGATTCTGTCCCAGTTTATTTCCGGTATATGCTGTCTTGTCTTTATGATTAAAAAGATGCCGATCATTCATATTCAAAAGGGCGAATGGGCCTGGGATAAGACTTCCATCCATCGGCTTCTCGGCATGGGCGTTCCCATGGGGCTTCAATACTCGATCACGGCGATCGGCAGCACCATCTTGCAGACCGCGGTCAATACACTGGGTTCCGACATTGTAGCTTCCATTACGGCTGCCGGAAAGGTTCAGACACTGGTAACCCAACCCATGGAGACCTTAGGTACCACCATGGCGACCTACTGCGGGCAGAATCTTGGGGCTAAGAAATACGACCGGATTCGTTCCGGTGTCCTGCAGGGAGATATTCTCGGCGCCGTCTTCTCCATCCTTGGTTTCATCATCGTATACTTTTTGGGGACGACACTCTCCCTCCTCTTCATCGATGCCTCCGAAGTACAGCTATTGAATAACATTCATCAGTTTCTCTTCTGGAACGGTCTCTTCTATATCCCGCTTACCATCATCCTGGTCTACCGCAACGCTCTTCAGGGTATGGGATATGCACCGCTGGCCATGACCTCCGGCGTCATGGAGATGATCGCACGTTCTCTGGTTGCCTTCTGCATGGTAGGGCTGTGGGGCTTCAATGCCGTATGTTTCTCCAACCCCATCGCGTGGATCTTTGCGGATGTGTTTTTACTGCCGGCCTATTATGCTATCAGTAAGCGGCTAAGGAACCGCCAGTCCATCGTTAAAAATCTATAAAATATCTACATGGGCTTCTATGGATTTTTCATAGAAGCCCGAATGATAACAAAAAAGAAGCAGAAGAATCATTCTTCTGCTTCTTTTGATAAGAGCTGGGCACGAAGGATTCGAACCTACGAATGCTGGAGTCAGAGTCCAGTGCCTTAC
>CAVGBV010000096.1:2754-7358 GCA_963627615.1 Alloprevotella sp. | reverse complement strand
CCATTGACGCCCTCAAACGGTTTTTCATGGAGCAGGCATACCAGTCCGTGCCGCAGCGCTACTTTCTGCATCAGCTCCATTGTCAGCTGATTGTGATCTGTCGCTACGCTGGCGTTGGTATAGATCGGCGCCAATTCATGCTGTGCCGGAGCTACTTCATTATGTTCCGTCTTGGCCAGCACACCGAGCTTCCACAGTTCTTCGTTCAGCTCGCTCATATAGGCCTCGACTCGCGGCTTGATGGCGCCATAGTAATGATCACTCAGCTCCTGTCCCTTGGGCGGTTTGGCTCCATACAGGGTCCGTCCGCAGAAACGCAGATCTTCTCTCTGATCGTACAGCTTCTTATCTACCAGGAAATACTCCTGTTCCGGGCCGACCGTAGGCGTCACACGATTGGCCGGGGTTCCAAACAGCTTCAGGATCCGCAGCGCCTGTACATTCAGCGCCTCCATGGATCCCAGCAGCGGGCTCTTTTTATCCAGTGCCTCTCCATTATAAGAATAGAATGCTGTAGGGATGCACAGCACACCGTCCTTGATAAACGCGTACGAACTCGGGTCCCACGCGGTATATCCGCGCGCCTCAAAGGTCGCCCGCAGACCTCCGGACGGGAAACTGGATGCGTCAGACTCACCCTTGATCAGTTCCTTTCCGGAAAACTCCATGATCACCTTGCTGTCGCCGACCGGTGAAATAAAGCTGTCATGCTTCTCCGCCGTTACGCCGGTCATCGGTTGAAACCAGTGCGTATAATGCGTTACGCCCTTTTCCACCGCCCAGTCCTTCATGGCCGCGGCCACCGTATCCGCGATCGACGGATCCAGTCCCTTGCCGAGTTCAATCGTGCGTTTGAGCGCCTTATACACTGTCTTGGGCAGGCGGCTCTGCATGACATGATCGTTGAATACCATGGAACCAAAGATTTCTTCCATGCTGTGTTCCATCTTTTCCCATCCTCCTGAGTATCAGTCTCTTTTTCTATCTCTATATGTTGTTATACTCCCTCGTTTATTATAAATGACAATGATGCCGTACGCAAGTTATTTTTATGATTTTTTCCATCTTGTAAAATATTCGCTATTGCGCTATAATAGGCGCATACAGACGTTATAGGACGTTTGTTTTCATTTATACCATATTCAGAAAGGAAGACGTCTATGGAAAACGAAAAGATTATCGTTCTGGACTTCGGCGGACAGTATAATCAGCTTATCGCCCGCCGCGTCCGGGAATGCGGCGTATACTGTGAGATCTATTCATACAGAACTACTCTGGAGGAGCTTCGGGCAATGAACCCCAAGGGCATCATTTTTACCGGCGGCCCCAACAGCGTATATGATCCCACATCCGCGACCTATACTAAGGAGGTCTTTGATCTTGGGATTCCCATTCTCGGAATCTGCTATGGTTCTCAGCTCATGATGCATCTGCTGGGCGGCCGTGTGGATCATGCGCCTGTCCGGGAATACGGCAAGATCGAAGTTCATGTAGACGTCTCTTCTCCTCTTTTTACCGATGTCTCACCGAGCACCATCTGCTGGATGAGTCATAACGATTATATTGCCGAGGTCGCGCCCGGCTTTACGGTGACCGCGTACACCGATCATTGCCCGGCCGCTGCCGTAGAAGACGCTTCCCGCGGGCTCTATGCCGTACAGTTCCATCCGGAAGTTCTGCATACCCAGGAAGGCAAGAAGATGCTGGCCAACTTTGTATATAATGTCTGCCACTGCGCCGGTGACTGGAAAATGGATGCCTTTGTAGAGGACTCCATTGCCGCCATCCGCAAAAAGGTCGGAAACGGCAAAGTGCTGTGCGCGCTTTCCGGCGGTGTCGATTCTTCGGTCGCAGCCGTACTGCTCTCCAAAGCGGTCGGTAACCAGCTGACCTGCGTCTTTGTGGACCATGGCCTGCTGCGCAAGAACGAGGGCGATGAAGTCGAAGCCGTATTCGGTCCCAACGGCCCTTATCAGCTGAATTTTATCCGCGTCAACGCGCAGGAAGAGTTCTACAGCAAGCTGGCCGGTGTAGAGGAGCCGGAACGCAAGCGTAAAATCATCGGTGAAGAATTCATCCGTGTATTTGAAGCTGAAGCGAAAAAGATCGGCGCGGTAGATTACCTGGTACAGGGTACCATCTACCCCGACGTGGTCGAGAGCGGCCTGGGCGGTGAGTCCACCGTCATCAAATCCCATCACAATGTCGGCGGTCTGCCGGATCATGTGGACTTTAAGGAGATCATCGAGCCTCTGCGCAACCTGTTCAAAGATGAAGTCCGTCAGGTCGGTCTGGAGCTGGGTATTCCGGAGCATCTGGTATTCCGTCAGCCATTCCCCGGTCCGGGTCTGGGTATCCGGATCATCGGTGAGGTTACCGCCGATAAGGTGCGCATGGTACAGGACGCGGACGCGATCTTCCGTGAAGAAGTCGCCAAAGCCGGTTGGGACAAAAAGATCAATCAGTATTTCGCCGCATTGACCAATGTCCGTTCCGTCGGTGTTATGGGCGATGAGCGTACCTATGATTATGCGATCGTGCTTCGTGCCGTTACGACGCTGGACTTTATGACAGCGGAGTCTGCTGATCTGCCCTGGGAGCTGATCGGAACGGTAACAAGCCGGATTGTCAACGAAGTCAGTCATGTAAACCGCGTATTTTATGATTGCACGGGTAAACCCCCGGCAACAATTGAACTGGAGTAAGACACTTGCTGGAATATATCTTGGATTGCGCGCTTGACGCGCTGAAGGATGGGGCTCTCAGTATCCCCATCCTATTTCTTGCCTATCTTTTTATGGAGCTTCTGGAGCGAAGCCGCAAGCTGGATGAATCCCGTCTGAGAACCTATTCTCAGAAGACCGGACCATTGTGGGGCGGTCTTCTGGGAGCTATCCCACAGTGCGGCATCTCCGGCGCCGCCGCGACGCTCTTTTCCACCGGCACGATCACCGTAGGCACGATGCTCGCCGTTTTCTTCGCGACCTCAGACGAAATGCTTCCGATTATGATTTCCTCTCTTTTTCACGAGAAAATCCGGCTGACCGAGATTCTTCTGATCCTGCTCTCCAAGGCTCTTCTGGGAATCCTTCTGGGATTTCTGACGGATTGGACTGTCGGAAGGTTTTTCCGCAGCAATAAAAACATTCACAGCTTCTGCGAAAGGGAGCACTGTGAGTGTGATGAAGGTGAGAGCAGCGTCTGGCATTCTGCCCTGCATCACACACTGAAGATCGCCATATTGCTGATCGTTGTCGGATTCGCGCTGAATCTTCTACTGTCTTCGGTAGAGCCGGAGCAAATCGCGTCTTCTATATTTGCCGTTCCCGTTCTGCGAGAGCTTCTGTTGGCTCTGATCGGGCTGATCCCGAACTGTTCCGTATCGGTTTTCATCACGGAGGCATACCTGTCCGGTATGATTGGCCTGAGCGGTCTTTTCTCCGGCCTTCTGGCCAACAGCGGCATCGGTCTTCTGGTGCTGCTGCGCACCAACAAGAACCTTAGGGAAAACCTCGCGGTCATCGGCCTGTTATTTGGCTTAAGCGCCATTGTCGGAATTCTGATCGGATGGTTCTTTCCAACTTTCTGATCTATCAGGTGATATCATGTTTCACAAAAGATCTCATACCGCTTCCATTGATCTGACCGTGGGCGATCCTTTCCGCTCGCTGCTGCGTTTTGCCCTGCCCGTCATCGGCGGCAATCTGTTTCAACTCTTCTATACGCTGGCAGATTCCGTTATCGTCGGGAAAACGCTGGGTGCGAACGCTCTGGCCGCCGTCGGCTCCACCAGCATCATTATCTACTTTGTGCTATGCTTTATCCAGGGCTTTACCAACGGCTTCGGCATCCGACTGGGACAGTACTTCGGTGCCCGAGATACCATACGGATGCGCCGCAGCATTGTCGTATCCACGCTTTTGTGTCTTCTCCTGAGCGCCGTTATTACGCTTTTATGCTGTGATCTGGCCCATCCTATCTTACAGTGGATGCAGACACCGGAGGACATCCTCCAGGACGCTTATGATTATATGTTTGTCGTCCTTCTGGGAACCGCAGCTACCGTCTTCTACAATATGATCTCCAATATCCTGCGGGCTCTCGGAGACAGCCGGACGCCTCTGGTTTACCTGGTGCTTACCTCCCTCCTCAACGTAGTGCTCGATATTCTGTTTATCGTTCCTCTAGGGATGGGCGTGGCCGGTGCCGCCTGGGCAACCGTGTTATCTCAGCTTCTGTCCGCTGTCTGTTGTACGATTTCCGGTTTGAAGCATTTTGAAGTAATGCATCCGAAACGGGAGGACTTCTCTCATCTATGGCCAGACGCGGCAGCGCATCTCAAGATTGGTTTTCCCATGGCCTTTCAGATGTCGGTCATGTGTATCGGTCAATTGGCAATGCAGGCCTCGGTCAACGCCATCGGCTCGGCTGCTGTCGCCGGATATACCGCCGCAACCAAAGCCGATCAGGTCTCTGTTCTGATCAATAACGCGATGATTACAGCCATCTCAACCTATGTCGCGCAGAATTTCGGCGCGCATAACATGGAGCGAATCAAAAAAGGAGTCCGAGCTTCGCTGATTCAAACAGAAGCCCTGAACCTC
>CAVGBV010000096.1:0-2744 GCA_963627615.1 Alloprevotella sp. | reverse complement strand
CCTCCTGATGTGTGTCGGAATGCTGCTCTTGCGCCGTCCCATCGTATATCTCTTTATCTCTTCTCCATCGGCCGAAATTATCTCCTTTTCCAACGGATATATTAACATTGTCGCTCCCTGTTACTTTATGCTGGGCGTGCTGGCCGTATACCGAACCGCTGTACAGAGCATGCAAAATACCGCCGCGCCGTTTGCCGCCTGCATGGTAGAACTGGTCATGCGGATCGTCTGCACGATGCTGCTGACCCTGTGGCTGGGTTATTATGGTGTATGCATCGCGAGTCCTCTGGCCTGGCTGGGCGCGTGCGCCATCGTCGTACCGGCTTATTACATCACGCTTCATAAGTATCAGTAATATTTCTCTAAAAAATGGAGCCGTTTCAGAAATTTGAAACGGCTCCATTTTTCAATTAACTTATAACGCCTCAGCAATAATATTCCATCGGATAGGTGAGATATTCCACCGGCTCCAGCTGATCTGCCGTGACGTATCCGGACGGCGCACGCAGGAGACTTGGCAGGCGGTTGACAATCGTCGCGCAGGTATGCTCCACGGTCGCGGGCTTTACAACATGGAACTCGGTGTTCGGCTCGCCGATGATCTGCCAATCGCACATATCGCCGTCTTCCGGTCCATAGACCTTGCCGATCGTTTCCTCTTCAATGGTAATGCCTTGCATTGTCTCGATGGTTACAACAGCGGACATACCGATGCAGCGTCCCGCCTCAATCGTTTTGCCCAATGTTTCCGAATAAATATCATGATCGATGATATACGGAACATGCTTCTGATCAATGGATTTGATAGTCAGGCCAAGCTTGTTGCAGATCGCCTCGCTGGCGTTCCATGCATAAGAAGGCTCAAACTCTGCCGGGTGCGCGATTTTCTGCTCAAACTCTTCCGGTGTCAGATCGCAGCCATGCGCGTTGGCAAGCGCCAGACCATACTCTTCCACGTTATAGCTGTATGCTCCTTTGATCTTGGTAATCTTATGACAGCCGCCGGCAACCAGAGCCACCATGTTGATCCAGAAAATATCCTGCATACCGCTGCCGGTGACGGTGCAGCCATTGGCCTTGGCAAGCGCGTCCAGACGATTGATCTGCGCTGCTGCCGTTGTCCATGGATAAATCGCTTCTTCGCAGGTCGTAATGACATTGATCCCGCGCGAAACGCACTTCTCGACATGATCATAGATATCACCGATAAAGCTGAACAGTGTAACAATGGCCACATCTGCGTCACACTCATCTAGAACCTTATCCGCGTCGTTCGAGATCAGCACGCCTGTCTTGAGGCCCAGGTCGGCAAAATCGCCGACATCCTGCCCGACTACCGCCGGATTGACATCGATCGCGCCGACGATCTGTGCGCCATGCTCATGCAGATACCGCAGGATATATTTACTCATTTTCCCACAGCCATACTGTACCACTTTGATTTTTTCCATAATAGGTCCCTCCTGTTTCTTTGTGATGATGTTTCGCGGATGTTCCGCTTGTTTCTGTCTTTAGTATAAACCATCATCCAGGATGAGAGTCAAGGATTTTTTGATATTTTTTTATCAAATTCAACCGGTACTTGCAGGCGCAAAAACATACTGCGTTTGCTGTCATCAAAGATATTCAATTCTGTCATGATCTCGCAAAAATAATCTCCGCAGATCCTCCAGTTATGCTCCTCACAATGCTGAAGGAGGCGCTTAGCATAATCGATCTCCTCGTCAAAGCTGTCCAGGTAGACACAGGCATACATACCGCTGTCCACAACCGTTACCGCCGGCAAAAACGCCCGCTCCCGATATCCGACAAAAACAAACGTATTCTTGGGGACAAAGCGGCCGGAGGAAAAGTCCTCTTTTTCAATAGAAGTCCCGACGTTATAGGAGAGCGCCTGTGTAAGCCCCCTCTCAAACAGGGCCTTGCGCAATACGACCAGTTCCTCTTCAAACGAACGAATTCCTTCTTCATAGAAGTTCCGGACGCACGGTATCCCCCAGAGATAGCGCTGATCAATGTACTCCAGCACAATCGTCCCCTGCACCGGGGATTTCCGGTAGCGTTCAATGGAATTGATCGCCCGTTCTACTGCATCGTGCTGTGCGCGCAATATACGCATCTGGCTATGCAGCTGCTCGTTCTTCTGCACAAGGATCGTCTCAATGAGCAGGATATCCTCCTTTTGCAGCACGTCGCGGATCTCATTTAAACTCATCCCCAGCTCCTTCATATATCGGATCATGTCCAGCCGCGCGTTCTGCGCGATATCATAGTAACGATATCCGGTTACCGGATCCGTGTACTTAGGTTTCAATAATCCCATCTCATCGTAAAGACGTAACGTCGCGACAGTCAATTGGCTCATCTGCGCCATTTTTCCAATAGGAATCCGATCTTTTTTCATTCCATATTCCTCCGTATAACTCTCTTCTTACTTTAGAGTTTAACAGAGATATCAATAGGCGTCAAGCCATAAAAAAGGCGCGAATACTCAAAACCCTGGCGAGCAAGGCTCTTATGTGTACCAGGATTTTTATGGGATTCTTTGGTTTTTTGAAAAAATTCTGGTACACTTTGGAGAGTGAGTCTACTGGGTGTACCAGATTTTTATAGGTTTCTCTGGTTTTTTGAAAAAATCTGGTACACTTAAGAGGAATGAGACTCTTGGGTGTACCAGATTTCTTATAAGTTTCTCTGGATTCTTAAAAAAATCTGGTACACTTGGGAAAATGAGACTCTTACAT
>CAVGBV010000095.1:4578-7383 GCA_963627615.1 Alloprevotella sp. | reverse complement strand
GTAGCATAGTCCATGATGTCCTTGAGAAAAATGTGTCAACCAATCTTGACAACATCACATGTAAGCACATATTTTATCAAGTGTAATGATCTGTTGCAACAATTAAAACGTGCACAGTTGGAAAATCGCCTTGATGCCAGATTAAAACATTTCAGTAAATACCGTCTTCTGATCATTGATGAATTAGGATATCTGCCGATTAACAAAGAGGATTCAAACCTATTTTTCCAGCTTATAGATATGCGTTATGAAAAGAAAAGTACGATACTGACCACAAATATGAATTTTAATGAATGGGATGGAATATTTTATGATGCAGTAGTTGCAAATGCAATCATGGATAGAATATTACATCATGCACATGTAGTACCTATATCAGGAAAATCATATAGGCTAAAAGATCATTTAAGACAATCTGATTAATTGTACATTTTTATATAATATTTTTTGTACATTAGGTCTTGACATTTTATCAGCTCGGTCAGGCGGATAAATCTCTGAACCTGATTTCTACTTGAACCCGCCTGTTGTGCCAAAATTTCATCGGCCCGCAACCTCGTCCCAACTTGGGACGAAGTTAAATCCACTCGCTCTCCCTGATGTTTCATAGCTTCCAACTTCATTTTATAGGCAAAGGCTCTCTCACTTGGAAGCAGGCTTTCTCGTTGCAGGTTGCTGTCAACCATAATAATTGTGGCAGCGTCATCGTCCAGATCACGGACAATTACCGGCATGGTATCTTTTTCTGCCAGTTCACTTGCTCTGTGCCGTCTGTGTCCGGCCACCAGTTCATAACCACCCTCCGGGTCAGGGCGGGCAATCGCAGGAACCAGCACACCATACTGCTTGATACTGTCTGCGGTTTCCATCATTGCTTCGTCATCCTTGACTTTGAATGGATGCCCTTTGAACGGGTGCAGTTCCGACAGCGGAATTTCTACTACTTTTTCTCTCTGAGCATCGGCACGGCTCTCCTCCGTAGAAAACAGATCATCTACCGATGCCAGCTCTACTTTTTTCGCGCTGCTTTTCAAGTTTCAACACCTCCTTCGTCAGATTTCGATACCCCTCTGCCACCTTGCCGCCAGGATCATGGGCGAAAATGCTTTTTCCCTCTGCGCTGATTTCCTTTGCGCGGACAGAATGAGGGATTTCCGTTCCAAAGACTTTGATTTTACTTCCATAGGTATCCCGCAGCAAAGCGGCAATCTCTTTAGCAAAGTTGGTGCGGTTATCCACCATCGTCAGCAGGATACCGTCAATCTGTAGCTTTGGATTGATCTGCCGTTTCACCTTACTGACCGTAGATAGAAGCTGTTCCAGCCCTTTGGCGGGCAGATACTCTGCCTGAACGGGAATTATGATCCTGTTCGCAGCTGCCAGAGCATTGACTGTGAGCATCCCCAGTGAGGGCTGACAGTCAATCAGGATATGGGAATATTGTCCCTTCAGCGTGTCCAGATATTGCCGCAAGATAGTCTCACGGCTCATGGCGTTTACCAGAGAAACCTCCATACCGGAAAGCTGAATATCCGCAGGCATCAGGTCAACGCCTTCTGCATGATGCAGAATACCTTCTCCGGGGCGTATAGGATGATCCATCAAAATTTTGCCCATTGCATCCGACAGTGTAAATGGCAGCTTGTCCGGTTGCGGATTTCCCAAGATGATTGTCAGGCTTCCTTGTGGGTCCCCGTCTATCAGAAGCACTTTCTTTCCGGCCTGTGCCAGACCTATTCCCAAGTTTGCACAGGTTGTTGTTTTGCCAACGCCGCCTTTCTGGTTGGCGATGGCGATGATTTGTGTGTTCATGACTTCACCTCATTTCTGATTGTTGCTGTTGTTTCTGGAAATAGAAAAAGCCGCCACTTCAAAATCGTAAAGTGACGGCCCTTTCTAATGCCGGAATCTCTGAAATAAAAAAAGCACCCAGTTATTTGTTACTGAGTGCCTGCATTAGAATCATATTTAATTGTTCAGATTTGGTCAAATTATGCCAAACCCTCCAGCGAAAAATCCGGTGTCTGAGAGTGCCAAAATCACCCTCAAAAATACCCCCGAAATTGCTCTCTGGTTGTCCTATTTTTTAACCACTAAGGCCGTTTTTTGACCCCATTTTTGCCGGTTGTCCTATATTTAACCACTAAAAATTGGGTGAAAACGGCTCTCGTTAGGTCAAATCAAGTCAAACTATATCAGCCCGTTTAGGTATAAGAAAACCCCGGAAAACCTTGATTTTCCGGGGTCTTGAATCATCTTGATATCGTCTTGGCAGTCGATTATCGCTTGCTGAACTGCGGAGCGCGGCGAGCTGCCTTCAAACCGTACTTCTTTCTTTCCTTCATTCTCGGATCACGAGTCAGGAAACCAGCGCGCTTCAGAGGAGTACGCATCTCATCGCCTACTTCCAGCAGCGCACGGGAAATACCATGGCGGATCGCTCCTGCCTGACCGGTATAACCGCCGCCCTGTACATTAACCATAACGTCAAACTTACCCTCAGTCTCAGTAACTGCGAAAGGCTGACGAACGATCATCTTCAGAACTTCGGTGCCAAAATAAGCATCGATATCCTTCTTATTGATTACAATATTACCATTACCGGGCTTCAGATAAACACGAGCCACACTGGACTTTCTTCTGCCGGTGCCATAATAGTACTGTGTGCTAGCCATTTTCATGTTCTCCTTTCTTATGCCTCGATTACCAGAACTTCAGGCTTCTGTGCCTGCTGCTCATGCTCAGGACCAGCATAAACCTTCAGCTTCTTAAACATCTGACGACCCAAAGCATTCTTAGGCAACA
>CAVGBV010000095.1:516-4461 GCA_963627615.1 Alloprevotella sp. | reverse complement strand
CTGTGTCAAAGTCTGAACCGGGGCTAGTGGAACAGGCAGATCAACAGTCATGCTAAACTAGTATAGTATAAATTGCAGCCGCTGTCAAGATCTTTTTTGCAGTTTTTTCTTTAAAATACAGGAGATTTTCTCTCATCCGACTTTCCGCATCAATTCCTCTACGATATTATTTCCCCAGAAAACTCCCAGGTCCGTAAAGCTCAGCACGCCATTCTGATAGCGGATCAAACCTTCCTTTTCCATGCGCGCGATCTCCGGCTCCAGTAATCTCTCCAGATCACAATCCAGCTTCTCACTGTAACTTCTCAGATCCACACGAGCCTTCTGCAATTCATAGATAAAAGCATCCAATATCTGATACCGCGGGGCCATCACCCGTCCCCGGCTGCAGATCGGCGCCTGTTCCGACAACAACTCTCTGGGATGATTATTATGATACAGATAATTATCCAGTTTGCCGCCCGCGCCGCACCCAATCGCGATACAGCTGCCGCCGCTATGGCGCAGCTGCATATACTCATACCTGTCCAGTCCGTCCCGGACCAACTTGGTCAGTTCCAGCATACGATATCCTCTGGGTCTCAGACCATCCAGCACCTGCTGAAACAGCGCATACTCATGCTCTGTCTGCGCCATCGCCGCACGTGCCTCAGAAGATAAACTTTTCTCCAGAGGCGTATTGGGATGAATCATCAACGAATAAAAGCTGATGCCGGACGGAGCGATCTCACGGACCATTGCCAGATCCTTCTCCAATGTAATATCCGTCTGTCCCGGAATATCGTACAGGAGATCGATCCCTGTATTTTGAATGCCGTATTCCATAGCCCTCTGGACCCTGGACGCCGCGAACTCTCCGCTGCCACGACGTCCTAACACTCTTCGGTATTCATCCTGAAAGCTTTGGATGCCGATCGAAAGCCGGTTAACCCCGGCTTCTGTCAAGACCTCCAGCATTTCGTCTGTAAGCTCCGACGCGGAGGACTCCAGACTGATTTCCGCATCCGGCGCGATCTGAAAGGTCTCCCTCAATGCGATAAACACCTGACGTATCTGCTCCGGACGCAGTGCCGTAGGCGTACCGCCGCCGAAATTGATCACCTCTACCGGCGCTTCCATATAAGGAAATCCCTGCAGCGAATGAATCTCGTCGATCAGATATCGGTGGTATTCCCGTCTCTTCAGCGCATCCGGACGGTAAAATGGGCAGAAGGTACATACCTTGTTACAGAAGGGCACATGAATGTATATCGCCCGCCTGGTCCTGGCCGGTGCGTTAAGGAGCTCTCTTACATAGAGCTCCTTATCCACGTCGCACTGGTATTTTTTCTTTAGTTCTTTGGATACGTGATGGGACCTGTAACGCTCTGTATACATTACAGCTCCAGATCCGGGTACAGGATCTCTGCCAGCTTCTGATACGCTTCCGCGAATCGGCTGTTCGGCTTATTGTGGAACAGCTCTTTTTCCAGATAATATATCTGGCCCTCCTGTACAGCCCGCAGAGACTGCCAAACCGGATTCTCACCGTATGCTTCCTGAATCTGCTGCTGCGCTACCTCCGCTCCCGCGTGGCACTGCACCACAATGATATCCGGATCCGCCGCATAGACTGTTTCCAGATTGATATCCAGTCTCTCCGCGCCTGAGGCATTGTCCCACTCATCTACAATATTCACGGCGTTCATCTCTTCGATCATCTCGCCGACAACTGTATTGGTCGTATTGGCCTGCAGCGATTCCGCGCCGGAGAACATGCTGAATACTCTGGGCGTGTCATCGGTCGGGCACTTGGCCAGAATCTCAACCACGCTGTCCAGAGCCGGCATGGCGACCGTATCCCACAACTCTTCCTGAGAATTCAGGTTGCAGAACACCTTGAACCACTTCAGATAATCCGAAAAGTCATTATAAGACATGGCGATTACCGGGATGCCTGCCGCTTCTGCCGGAGCCTGAATCGTAGAATAACCGCTCATTGCCGTAGAACATATGATAAGATCCGGCTGCAGTGCTACGATGGATTCTACATCCCATTTTTTACCGGAGGAAGAAGTCGCTACAACCGTCACGCCTTCATCCTGTGTAATATCACGGCCGATATACTCCTGATACAGCGTAATCGCGCTGTCGCCGCCGATGCAGCCTTCTACCGTACCGCCTGCCTCATACCACAGCGTTGTAAAGCTTCCATACAGATTGACTGTCTTCTGCGGATTCTTCTGGATGGTAATCGTCTCCGAAGAAGCGTCTTCAAACGTCACCGAATCCGCTTCCACAATCACCTGATCCGCCTTTTCCAGGAATTTTGCCCGCAGTTCCGCCTTCAGCTCTGTATTCTCCTCCGCCTTGCTCTCCTCTGCGGAAGACTCTGCTTCAGAAGATTCTTCTACTGCCGAAGACTCCTCTGCTACGGAAGATTCCTCCTTGGAGGATTCCTGTACGGAAGAATCCGCCTTACTGTCGCCGCCGCTCTGCGCGCAGCCCGCCAAAGATGCCGCCGCGAGCATCATACACATCAACACTGCATAAATCCTTTTCATATATTTATCCTCTTTTCTTTGTTCCGGTCTTGCCGGCTTTTATATATGTGTCTGTAATGGTATAAAGTACGGACAATGGTTGTATGGATCCTGCTGTACGACCGCTTCAATCTGAAAGATCTTCCGAAGGTTCTCCGCCGTCAGAACCTCTTCCGGTGTTCCCTTCCGATAGAGCGTCCTGGACTTCAGCGCATAGAGCTGATCTGAATATCTTGCCGCCAGATTCAAGTCGTGCAGCACCATAACGATTGTAATGCCCAGCTTCTGGTTCAGGTGCCGGACCAATTCCAGCACTTCCATCTGATAACTGATATCCAGATACGTCGTAGGCTCGTCCAGAATCAGGATCTCCGGTTCCTGGGCAATCGTCATGGCGATCCACGCGCGTTGTCTCTCCCCGCCTGACAATGTGGACAGGCTCTGGTACTCCATGTGTCGGATCCCGGTCATCTCCAAGGCCTGATCTATAACCTGCGCATCCTGTACCGTCATGCCTCTCCCAAGCTTGGAATGAGGATAGCGGCCGTAGGAAACCAGCGTCCGCACATCGATATCCGGCGGGGAGGTATGGACCTGCGCCAGATACGCGATCTTCTGCGCCAAAAACTTGGGCGGGTAATGGCTTAGCTCCCGATCCTGATAAAGAATCTTCCCCCGCTGCGGTGTCACTGCTTTGGAAACCGTCTTCAGCAAGCTCGATTTTCCGCATCCGTTCTGTCCGATGATCGTCGTAACCTTTCCCTTGGGAAATTCCACGTTCAGATCTTCTATTACTGTCTTCTTCCCGTAGGCTACCGTTATATTCTGAAATCCGAAATACATCCGATCACCTCAGTCTTTCTGCCTTGTCCGCAGCAGATACAAGAAGAAAGGCGCCCCGATAAAGGCCAGGATCACGCTGACCGGAACCTCTCCCGGCGGCATGATCACCCTTCCGATCGTATCGCATACGCTGACCAGCACAAATCCCAGCAAAGTAGACGCGGGAAACAGATATTTATAATCCGACCCTACCAGAAGTCTCGCGATATGGGGAACGACCAGTCCGACAAAACTGATCAGTCCCGCTACGGAGATCGCCGCGCCGGAGAGCAGTGAAGAAACTACGATCAGCAAAAAGCGAAACCGTTCCGTCCGCAGCCCCAACGCGTTCGCTGTCTCATCCCCCAGCATCAGGATATTCATCCTGGATGGCAGAAACATGCAGATCAATATTCCGGCCGCGGCATAAGGCAGCATGCTGTACAGACTCTTCCACTCCGTCCCGTTCAGTCCTCCCACAAGGAATCCGCTGGCATTGCCGAGGGACTCCGCGAAAAAAGTCTTGATCATATCATTAAAGGCGCCGAACAAGGCTGATACAGCCATTCCGGACAAAATCATCTTAACCGGGCTTACACCT
>CAVGBV010000095.1:0-506 GCA_963627615.1 Alloprevotella sp. | reverse complement strand
CTTTTTGATATGCCAGCGCGTAGATCAGCATTGTTGTCGCGAAAGCTCCTACAATCGAGCCGACCGGCAGCAGATAGGAATATGCCGGAAATGCCACCAACGTCATATACCCCACAAAACTCGCGCCGCTGGTGACTCCGATCGTTGATGGCGAAGCCATCGTATTGCGCATGACCCCTTGCAAAATACACCCAGATAACGATAAGCACACGCCCACAAGTCCTCCCGTCAAGACTCTGGGAAACCGCAGGTTCCAGATCAATAGCCTTGCCATGCTGTCATCGGCCTTGGTCAGAGCTCCCCATACTTCCGAAACAGTAAACTCCACGGTTCCCACGGCTGTACACACAAAAACCGAAATGACAGCTAAAAGCGCCAATATAACGAGAACCGCTATTTTTGCTGGGTAGCTCTTCTTGCCCACAGCTGCCGTCATAACTCCTGCAGCAGTTTCCGGACAGTCTCTCTTGCTCCCTGCAAATCTGCCGCGTCCGGATGTCCCAGCG
>CAVGBV010000094.1:0-7551 GCA_963627615.1 Alloprevotella sp. | reverse complement strand
CCTTTCGGGTTCTGGCCGCATAGGCCGCCAGAGGCGAAGCAGACATGGGCATCCCCCATCCCTTCCGCGCCACTTCCGGATTGGAATGCGCGAGTTTTTCCTCCGGAGACAGGAAATAATACCATCCGTACTGTACCATCATATCCTCCCACGCCGGGTCTTCCAATATATCCATGAGCTCCAGATACAGCTGCGGTTCCCCCATGCAAAGGGCCAGATGAACACCGCCGGTCCCCTTCTCCCCGATATAATACATCGTCCCGGTATCCGGATCGTAACCGAAATCTGTTCCGGAGAGGAAGCGATACGGCGCGGCGGCGATTCCCGCAATCCCGTGCATCATCTTATCCCGGTAAGCTGTGTCCTGAAAGCGCTCCCATCGTGTCATCCAGTTGCCGCAGTAGGAAGACCAGTCCGGACCTGTCCGCGCATGTGTGCAGTAGGGTTCCTGTCCGGTCATGGTATAATAGTTATAGAGCGGATCCGCGTCCTTGGTTGTAAGATCGGCGTCCTTGACTTCATCCATGATGTCTCCCACCCGCTCATCCCCCGTCAGATAATAGTAAAAACGGTGATGCTGCGCCATGGAGATTCTGGCTTCCTTGGCTGATCCGCCCCAGTGCTTGACATTGTGCCGGGAACCCAGGCCCGCAAATGGACCGCTGTGATGGATATCGACCTCGCTGGTATGCCGGCACATATCCTCCGCCATAGAAAACACATCTTCCCGTCCTGACCGCAGGAACATGTACCATAACCATAAGGTGGGCACCAGTTCCGTATTCTGCCAGGCCCATCCCCCCATATCGTACCTCCAGCTATGCCTCTCCGGATCATAGGTGTGCATCCAGTCTCCATAGTTCCAGAGACCATACCATTTTCTCTGCTCCTGTTCTCTCTGATAAAAGGCGATGCGTGTATCGAGTTCCTTCTCCAGCGCCCTCTCCGCCGGTGTATCATATCTGGGCAGCGACCAGACTCCAAAGGCCCTGACCTGATGATAATACTCCGGATCCGCCGCAATGAAAGCGCCTTTTTGCGTTCCGTTCCATAATTCATCCAGGACCTCGTCCTTTTCCGCCAGGGGATCGGTTACTGTCAGATGAATCTCATTGGTTACGGCGATGCCGGAGGGCATACTGCGGCTGGGAGTTCCCTGTCCATAGTAGCTCTGGCTGCACGGCCTTTTCGTATACGGTCTAAGATCCATCGGAGGCACATCCTCACACCAGATCCACGCGCTCAGGCGCGCCTGCTCTCCCAGCATACCACTTACCTCCAATGCGGACGGATGTTTCTGCCAAAAATCCCGCAGTGTCACCGTAAGTCCCGCGGCCGACAAGATCCCCCGCGCCCGGTGTCCTTCCGGTCCATCCACCCAGGAACAGTCCTCTTCCCCTGTATGCTTACTGATCTTATAGTGTTCTGAAGAATCCTGCACCAACTTCCAACGATCCCACCAGGTCATATCTTCCATGGCCTGATAGGCTTCCGGATGCTCTTCCCGGTTTAGATTGAGCCTGCCCCCCGCAATCTGCGTGTGATACCACTGCGCCGGGAGCTTCGGTCTCCAACTGTTTAACAGAACACAGCTCTCCTTCAGATAGCCTCCTTCGCCTCCGACCCGCACATGCCGGTTATAGATCGGCTCCTTCAGATCCGCGTCAAAGGAAATCCCAAGGGCCTCTATCTTCTGTGCAAACGGGTCGGCGTCATGTACAAAAGTATGTACGATACGGATCTCCGGATCCCCCGCATGGATATAATACCGTAGGGTAAACGGGAGCAGGCGGTCCCCTGCCGCGTTCTGATGACTTCCCTTCACCCGGATAACAGCCCGCAGCGGTCCATTCTCTTCCAGCCGGATGCTATCCGCCGTCCCGTAATATTCCGCGCCATTCACCTTGGCGACCAATTCTCCGCCTATACAGCGCACAGTTCCGTCATATTCTACTCGAGGCACTGCTTTTCCCTCGGAAAAGTCTACCGTCATCCGACCGGCACAGATCTTTTGTCCCTCCTGATGCAGCTCTGTCAGATACGGCCGGCTGCCCCGTTCCAGACTCCACGGTCCGGCTGACGGGCATGCCGTATGCAGTGTCCATTTGACGGATCCATCCGGCCAATAGGCTCTGGGCCGTGTCTGTACAGGGTACTCCGCGCCGTTGTCCCCTTTCAGATAGAAAGACTCTCCGGCCCGCACTTCTCCCTTCCGCCATGGCAAGCCCCAGGTGACATATCCCCGCTGCTTTCTTCCTTCCAGCCAGTGCAGCCGCATTATACCGCTCCTCCTTTTCTTTTCTCCATCAGGCAGGGGATCAGATCCTGCACCTGCCCGCAGATCTGGTCAGCTCCAGCCTCTATCAGCTCTTCTCGTCCTCCATAGCCATACAGAACGCCGATACAGTAAACTCCGTTCGCATGGGCGCCTTCCACATCATGCCGGCGATCTCCCACCATCACGGTATGTTCCGGCGCAGCACCCATCCGCCTCAGCGCTTCCGCAATCACTTCGGCCTTTTTGGTACGCTGCCCGGACAGCTCACTCCCGGTAATCTCCTCAAAATATCGATCCAGTTCAAAATGTTCCAGTATCTGCCTGGCGTAGATCTCCGGTTTGGAGGTCGCGAGGCCGATGTGATATCCGGCATTCTTCAAACTTTCCAGTACCGTCGGTATATCATCGTATACCTGATTCTCCAGAATCCCGACCGGAGCGAAGCGTTCCCGATACTTGGCGACTGCCTGATTCCCCTCGTCCTCTGTTAGGTGCGCGTATTCCATAAACATCTCCTTTAGCGGCGGGCCGATGAATACCTCCAGTTTGTCCAGATCCGGCTCCTCGATTCCGAAGCTCTGCAATGCATACTGTACCGACCGGGTGATGCCTTCCTTGGGATCCGTCAATGTTCCATCCAAATCAAATAAAATCGTTTCTTCCATGATTTTTCCCGAATTCTCCATTTCCTTTTATGTAATCTATATTATACTATCCCTATGCCTCAGAGGCAAGAGAGAATTCTGACGCTATACAGAGGAGGTCACCAAATGAATCAAGCAAAAGTTACAGTACGGCCGGACCA
Source organism: Alloprevotella sp. (assembly GCA_963627615.1). Taxonomy (GTDB): domain Bacteria; phylum Bacillota; class Clostridia; order Lachnospirales; family Bianqueaceae; genus Faecimorpha. Next base: position 4,468 of record CAVGBV010000094.1, on the reverse strand, counting down.
ATTGGGAGCTACTGTCTCCCCCAGCATGTACGGCATCTTTTATGAAGATATTAACCACGCCGGCGACGGCGGTCTCTATGCGGAACTGATCCGCAACCGCAGCTTTATGGACGCTTGCGTTCCCAAGGGAACCTGGTATTACGGAGGGCAGATCCGCACGCTTCAGCGCTGGGCCCATCCCTTCTCGATTGAGGATCCGCTTCCGGGATGGAGTGCGGAGTCTTCCGGAGAGGCCCATGCCGTTATCCGTCCCTCCATCACGAATCCGCGAAACCCTAAGGTTCCGAACCAGCTGCATCTGACGGCCCTTCATACCGATTGCGGCAGAGCCAGCGTCAGCAACGACGGATTCTGGGGCATGGCCTTAGAGCCGGACACCTATCATCTGCATCTGATTGCCCGTTCCGAGACCATCGGGCTGCTGCAGGCGGAACTGCTGGACAGCTCCGATCAGGTGCTGTCTTCTGCCGTGGTCGCCGGTATCGGCCCGGACTGGAGCCATTGCTTCGCCGATCTGCCGGTTTCTGTCACCGCTTCTTCCTGCCGCCTCCGTCTCAACGCATTGACCGACGGTGAACTGGATCTGGATTACGTCTCCCTGATGCCGGAAAAGGCCGTCTGCGGCATCTATAACCCGCATCTGTTCTCGATGCTGCAGGAGCTGCGGCCGTCCTTTGTCCGCTTCCCCGGCGGCTGTATCGTAGAGGGGATGTGCCTGGACAATGCCTGGGATTTTGAGCCCACGCTCGGCGCTCCCGAAGACCGTCCCGGCTGCTGGAACCTCTGGAACTACCGCCGTACCGACGGCATGGGATATCATGAATTTCTGCTTCTTTGCGAAAAGCTGGGAGCCGACGCCATGTACGTCGTCAACTGCGGCATGTCCTGTCAGAACCGTAACTCAGAGAGTTCTACTCCGGAACAGACCGAGGAATTCTTAAACCGGGCCATTCACGCGATCGAATACGCAATCGCCCCCGCCGATACTCCGTGGGGTAGCCGCCGGGCCGCGGCCGGACACCCGGAACCTTTTTCCCTAAAATACCTTGAAATCGGCAATGAGAACTATGGTCCGGCCTATGTTGAGCGTTATCATTATTTCTATACGGAACTGAAAAAGCGTTTCCCGCAGCTTCAATATCTGGCGACAGACCGCACCGGGCATGACCCCGCTGAGATCGATATCATGGATGATCACTATTATATGGCGCCGGAATTCTTTGCCGCGCAGTTCCACCGTTATGATCAGGCGCCCAGAGATCTCTATAAAATCTATGTCGGCGAATATGCCTGCAAAACCGATGTTGGCATCGGCAACCTCTCATCCGCCATCTCCGACGCGACCTTCCTGATGGGATGCGAGATCAACGGCGATGTTGTCACCATGACTTCTTATGCGCCGCTTCTGTGCCATAATCGGGACCGCCGCTGGTCAGTCAACCTGATCTGCTTTGAAAACGGCCGGTATTTTGGAATTCCAACCTATCACATTCTCCGTCTCTTTGCCAAATACCGTCCTGACCGCATGGTCGAGGCTCATGCCCAAACCGAATCCTTTACCCAGGAAGCCCATGTCTTCTGCAATGCCGGACTTCAGGGCGATACACTGATTGTAAAGCTGGTCAATTTCAGCCAGGATACTTCAATGCTCACGCTGGACCTGGGAGGCGCCCGTCCGATTGAGGCCTATCAGATGGCTCATCAGGATCCCCGCGCTGAAAACTCGATTCAATCCCCGGAGAATGTCAGTATCCATCCTGTACCGGTTCCGGAAGGAACCCTGGAGATGCCTCCATACTCCTTCACATTGCTGGTGTGCAAACGCTGAATCTTCCAATCCGCCTGTTATGATATGTCCCCCCGATACTGGGTGTCCAGTATCGGGGGGATATATCATCTGAGAAATCAGACAGGCGGATTTTTTTATAATACCGCTTGACTTTGGTACGAAATCGTACTATAATGCTTCATGCTCACGAAATCTGCGTCAAGGAGGTATATCGGCAGAATGGATTATAATGATATCATGCATCAGGTAAACTGTCTGGCTTCGGATCTGGATTCTCTATATCATCAGGCTGCTCTGAAGCTTGGACTCCCTGACAGCGTTATGATGGTACTCTATCTCCTCTACGAAAAGGACGGCAGCTGTCCGCTCAACGAGATTCGCCGGGAGACCAACATCCGTAAACAGACACTGAATTCCGCCATCCGCAAGCTGGAATCCGAGGACATCGTTTACCTGAAGCAAACGAGCGGACGGGAAAAGACAGTCTGTCTTACGGAAAAAGGAAACGACTACACATCCTGTACCATCGCACGGCTATACAACGCCGAATGCTCCACCTTTCAGGGCTGGACCGAAGCAGAGATCCGTCAGTATCTGTATCTTATGGACAAGTATAACAGAGATTTCCACGAACAGATTAAAAAAATGTAAAAAGGGGAATGAACATGAATATTATTACAATCAGCCGGGAATTTGGCAGCGGCGGCCGAGAGCTTGGCAAACGCCTTGCCGATCTGCTGGAATATGACTACTATGACAGTGAAATCATCGCCGCTGTTGCCAAAGAGAGCGGTATGGATCCCCATTATGTCGAAAATACGCTGAATCAGCATGGCTGGAAAAATCAGGCGATCACATTCTGCGGGACACTCCGCTCCGTATCCTATCTCCAGTCCTCCAAGGTGGCGCTGCTCCTGGAGCAGAAGAAGGTCATTGAACGCATTGCCGAACTGGGCAAAAACTGCGTTATTGTCGGACGCAATGCAGACATTCTTCTGCAGAAGTATCACCCCTTCAATATCTTTGTCTGTGCCTCCAAAGAGGCTAAGATAAAACGCTGTATGGAAAGGGCATCGGAAGGTGAAAACTTTACAGAAAAGGAACTCCTCCGTCAGATGAAGCAGATCGATTCTGTCCGTTCCCAGACACGGGAGATCCTCTCTGGTTCCGCCTGGGGACAGCGGGACGCCTATCACCTCATCGTCAATACAACCGAATGGAATATAAAAGAGCTATCGTATGCTGTCGCGGATTTTGCGGCACATTGGTTCAGGAGGAACTCATGAAAAAACAGATTCAGTTATCCGATCACTTTACTTACGGACGTTTGATCCGTTTTACTCTTCCCTCCATCGGCATGATGATCTATACTTCGATCTATAGTGTCGTGGATGGATTCTTTGTATCCAATTTCGCCGGGAAAACTCCTTTTGCCGCGATCAACCTGATCATGCCCTTTCTGATGATCCTGTCCACCGTAGGCTTTATGTTTGGTACCGGCGGTTCCGCTATCGTCGCCAAGACCTTTGGTGAAGGCGACAAGGAAAAAGGAAATCAATATTTTTCTCTGTTCGTCTATGTCACCGCGGCGCTCGGCCTTTTACTGGCCGTCTTGGGCATCGTATTTATGCCTCCGATCGCTGCCGCTTTGGGAGCCGAAGGCGAAATGCTGACCAACGCTGTGCTGTATGGGCGCATCATTCTGCTGGCTCTGCCCTTTAATACACTCCAGTATCTGTTCCAGTCCTTTTTTGTGACTGCCGAAAAGCCGCAGCTGGGCCTTGCGGTAACCATCGCTTCCGGCCTCGTCAATATGATTCTGGACGCGGTACTCGTCATCCTGCTGCCACAGGAATACAAGCTGGCCGGCGCCGCCATCGCGACGATGCTCAGTCAGGTGGCCGGCGGAAGTATCTCCCTGTTCTATTTCAGCCGGAAGAACAGCAGTATTCTCCGGCTCGGAAAAACCCGTCTCAACGGAAAGGCCATCCTGAAAGCCTGTACCAACGGCTCTTCGGAGTTTATGAGCAATGTTTCCATGAATATCGTGGGAATGCTCTATAACATTCAGCTGCTGAAGTATGTCGGAGAAAACGGTATCGCTGCTTACGGCGTGATGATGTATGTCAGCATGATCTTCTCCGCCGCTTTTATCGGGTACTCCATAGGGACCGCTCCTATTATCGGCTATCATGACGGAGCCAAAAACTATACCGAGCTGCAGGGACTTCTCCGGAAGAGCCTGATCATGATCGGCGCCTTTGGCATTGTCATGGTTTTCGCGGCTGAACTGCTCGCTGCTCCTCTGGCCGGCCTTTTTGTCAGCTATGACGCGGATCTGATGGCACTCACAGTCTCCGGCTTCCGTGTTTTCGCGTTGTCCTTTCTCTTTATGGGCTATGCCATCTTTGGCTCTGGCTTCTTTACCGCTCTCAACGACGGCATCACCTCGGCCATCATCTCTTTTCTGCGCACCTTGGTCTTTCAGGTGGCTGCTGTCCTGCTGCTGCCCATGATCTGGGAGATTGACGGCGTATGGATCTCCATCGTCGTCGCCGAATTCATGGCCGTTATCTTCTCTGGAATTTTCCTCATTGCCAAGCGAAAAAAATACCATTATTAAAAACGAGGGGCTGTCGCACTAACGTGCTGCACCCCCTTTTTCTTATCCCATTGGGC
>CAVGBV010000093.1:3576-7920 GCA_963627615.1 Alloprevotella sp. | reverse complement strand
CAGTGCAGCAGCCCCTTCATGTAGCCGGTCGAATATGCCATCGCCGAATGCTTTCCACCGCAGGATATCGCATACTCCGGCACATGATCCACATGAATTAATCCGTCATAGTCACATCGCACCAGCTGCTTCATCGCGTCGTACATATTCATATACCCGTCTTCCAGAAGTGTTTCTTCAAAATAGCGGCCCGGCGCGCTGACATTGCGGAAATGCACAATCAGCACCTTTCCCGCTCCGACAAATTCCTGAATATCGTCCATCAGATTGCCAAAAGCCGCCCCGCCTTCCAGCCAGCAGCCAAAACACATCTTCATGCCCAGATACGGACTATTGCCGGACAGCCGGAACGCCTTACGGAAACACTCCGCCGAATGAATTAGGTTATGGATCCCTACCAGCGACTCAGCCGGCGGATCATTGGGATGCAGTGCGATTTTAACGTGCTCCTCTTCGCAGACCGGCAGCACCCGCTCCAGCCAATACGCAAAGTTTTCCCACATCTCCTCTTCTCCGTATACCCTGCCGTGCGTATACGGACGGGATTCCAGCTCTTCCATGTCCACAATTCTGCCTTTTGCGCCGCGCATATGTTCTCCCACGGCATATCGGGTACTAAGCACCTGATTGGGTTCCCAGGTCATGTATACAATAGGGATCCCTGCCTTCGCCAGAATCCGGTTAAAACGGTTATATTCCTCAATCGCCCGGTCCCTCTCCGATAATCCCAGCTGAAACTGCGGATTTTTATAAATCCGCGTATTGCCTCCGTCCGTAATCGTCAGCCCTGCCTTGCGCACGCGCTCCGTAAAAAACATCACCGAATCATAATCGGTATGCGCATCATCAAACCACGCAAATACATAGTCCACTCCCTGCTGCTTGACAAACAGCAGCTCTTCATCCGTGCATGAGGAACTGATGCCCTGCTGCACCCGTATTCTATCTCCTAACATTTACTTCTCCCTTATAAGCCCTGTTCCGTCAAACGCCGGAATAAAGCTCTCCCTGGCCGTGCCGCCCTCCTGGATATAGGCATTTTGCACCCCTATCTCCAAGGCGTATTCTACAACACGGTCATATTCTTTTCTCCGAAGCTTTCTCTCCAGCTCCGGATAGCGTCCGTCATGCAGAAGCGGTGTATATTGCTTCATCAGACTCATATAGATGCTGTCCCCATACGTCTCATACAGATACCGTACTACCGCGAGACTGTCCTCCCGTCCTCCGGGCAGAAGAAGATGGCGCACAATCACCCCGCTGCGCATCATCCCATCCTCGTCAAAAACCGGCTCCGGTCTCTGCCGCACCATTTCCGCAAGCGCCTTTCTGGCCACTTCCGGATAATCGGCCGCATGAGAATACTTGGCTGCCCGCGCGCTGTCCATATACTTGAAATCCGGCAGATAGATGTCCACCAGTCCCTCCAGACGCCGCAAAGCCTCTACAGTATCATACCCTCCGGTATTGTACACTACGGGGATATTTAGTCCCTGCCGCTTTGCCGTCTGAAGCGCAGACACTACCTGCGGCAAATAATGAGATGCGGTGACAAGATTGATATTGTGTGCGCCCTGTTCCTTCAGCGCAAAGAATGTCCGTACAAGCTCTTCTGTCGTGATCTCACAGCCGCTGGCCGTGTAACTGATCTCGCGATTCTGGCAATAGACACAGCCCAGCGCGCACCCACTGAAGAAGACAGCCCCGGAGCCCCTTGTTCCGGACAGGCACGGCTCCTCCCAATAATGAAGCGCCGCTCTGCCAGCGTACATCTGTGCGGGAACTCCGCAAGCTCCGGTCTCTCCCGCCAGCCGGTTCGCGCCGCAGCCTCTGGGACACAGCCTGCAGCTGGCATATTCGCTTAATTCTCCTTGCGAACCCATACCATCAACTCCCCTGCACTGCGGTTGGCCCATGCATAATAGGGGATCCATAGCAATTCTTTTTCCTGATATGTTTCATCGCTTTCAAACCCATAGAGCGTATCCGCGTCCCAGTCCCCCTGCTCCTGCATCCGGGCAGTGCTGTGCAGCACCGTAACCCCGCCAAGGAACTCCGGCCGGTACTCCGATGTAAACTCCATGTCCTGACTCAGACGGATCCTGTGCAGATCCGCTCCGTTATCGGCTTCTTCCAGACAATAGACCACCGGTCCGCGCATTACCACCGTCTTACCGATGTCCTCCCGGACTCTGGGATTGGCCCGAACCAGTTGTACCGGCATATCCAGCTCCAGTTCCAGACGGTCTCCAGCCTGCCATTCTCTGGACAGATAACAATATCCGTCCTTGCTCTCTCCAGAGATCTCCTCCCCGTTGCAGGTCAGACGATAGGAACGGCACCACCCCGGAATACGAAGCGCCAGTGTATACTCTCCGCTCTCCATCCATTCCATCTGTACCGTACCATTCCACGGATATCCCGTCTGTACACGCAGATGTGCCGTCTGGGAGCCAAGCTGCGTTTTGAGTTCACCGCCCAAATACAGATGCACAAACAATGTTGTATCGTTTTTCCCATAGGCATAATCCGGCAGAGAACTCATCAGACGCGCCAGATTGGGAGGGCAGCACGCGCAGCCGAACCACTTCTGGCGTTCCACCCGGACACTGGAACGCGCCTCGTCCTTAAGCACGCCTTCCGGTTCGACTTCCAGCGGATTCACATAGAAAAATCTTGTGCCATCCAAGGTCATTCCGCTGATAAGTCCATTATACAACGCACGCTCCATCACATCAGCGTACTCTCCCTTAGGCTCGATCATAAGCATCCTTTTCGCAAAAAACACCAGTCCGATCGCCGCGCAGGTCTCGCCGTAGATGGTATCGTTCGGCAGATGATAATCGTATGTAAAGGCCTCTCCAAACTTGGAGGAACCAATCGATCCCGTAATGTACATTCTCCTGCGGGTCATATTATTCCACAGACTTTGCAGCGCGTCGTACAGAGAGTCGTCCCCGGTCTCCCTTGCCACATCCGCCATGCCGGAATACAGATACACCGCGCGCACGGCGTGTCCTTCCGCCTCCTGCTGTTCCCGCACGGGCTTTCCCGCCTGATAATACTGATACTTAAAATAGCTTTTCGCCCAATGGAAGGGCTTACCCGGGTGCGGCTCATTCTCAAAATACAGCGGCGCCTGCCCTCTCTGGTCGATAAAATACTTCGCCAGCTTCAGATGTTTGGGGTCTCCTGTCACCGCGTACAGCTTCATCAGCGCCAGCTCCAGCACTTCGTGTCCGGGATACCCATGGCACTTACCCTCTTCTGTACCAAAATACGAATCAATATAATCCACGTACCGCAGCATCGCGTCCAGAAGCTTACGTTTTCCGGTCGCGCGCCAGTATGCCACAGCCGCTTCCAGCATATGCCCCGCGCAGTACAGCTCATGATTGTCCTGCAGATTGGTCCAGCGCTGATCCAGGCCATTGATAATGTAGTACGTATCCAGATATCCGTCCGGCTGCTGTGCGCTTACGATCAGATCGATCGCGCCGTCCGCCGTCTCCTCCAGCTCCGGATCCGGATGCTGGATCAGCGAATACGCTACAGCCTCCAGCCATTTGGCTACATCGCTGTCCTGAAAGACGCATCCGCCGAATCCGCCCTCTTCCAATCCTGCCGCGACCCGGAAATTACGCATGCAATAGCTGGGCGCCGCTCCTTCTACCCGATCATTCAGCGCTTCCCACTGATATGGGATGATTTTGGTCCGGGCAACCTCGATAAAATGTCCCCAAAACCCATCCTTCACCTGTATTTCTTCCATCGGAACCGCCTGTGTATATCTCTCTGTATTCATTCTGTGACCCTCCTGCAGATTCATTTTATTGATTTCATTATATCTGAAACAATCCGCAAAGTCAATCACTTTCCCACCAGCCAGACATCCATTCCCGCCACCATTCCAATAGCCAGAAACGGAACCAAACTTCGCTCCCCTGCTCAGAAACGGTAATCCAGCTCTCACTATCGCCGTCTTCAAACTCTTCCGGGAAGAGCATCCCCCACCAATTATGTCCTTTTCCTGCGCCCAATATCACCCGAAGTGTCCGGTACCGTCCTGCCGGAAGCATCCGGCCCGCGGTATAACGAACCGGGAAATCCTCCCACGCCAATGTAATCCGGACCTCCTGTCCGCAAATCCGCTCCGCCTCCGCGCAAAGCTCCGGAATCTGTAAGAGGATCCGCTCTTCTGCCTCCTCTCTTGTTCCTGCCTCCCACGCCATTTTTTCCAACTTTTCCGCCAATGCGCCTCTTACCTTCAGCTTATTCTGCTGCGCCTCGGGGTGATTGTCCTCTGCCGTGATATGCAGACGAATCACCTGCTCGGCCAGTGAC
>CAVGBV010000093.1:0-3566 GCA_963627615.1 Alloprevotella sp. | reverse complement strand
CTCCTGCATTGACATTCCAGCCGCAAGCTCCGCCCACACAATCAGTCCTCCCGCCAGCAATATAGTAGCCAGCCACATTCTTCCCTGAAGCATCCTATAATAAATTCTGTCCATATACTGCATCATGCCTATTCTCTCCCTTCCTTCCTGATTCATACTGAACTATTTTTACGAAAATATTCAGTCTCCGGAAAAAAACTTGAATCGTATCCTCTTTGCGAGTATAATAAACAGAGATTCTTATTAAGATAAGGAGCGATAGCATGACACGACCTCTGAAGGTCCGCGGTCTGACGCTGGGCGACGGAATTCCCAAGATCTGTGTTCCCCTGACTCCCTCCTCTGCGGAAGAGTTACAATCACAGTTGGCGCAGATGACGCCGGGTACTTATGACCTGGTCGAATGGCGGCTGGATTTTTTACCACTGGACGCGGACTATACCGAAATATACCGGCAGATCCGCAGCCGCCTTATGGATATTCCCCTTCTCGCGACATTCCGTACGGCAGGAGAAGGCGGCCAAAGAGCGATCTCCGCTGCCGATTACCATTCACTGTATGAGGTGCTTCTGGACCTGGGCATCGATCTGATCGATCTGGAGTGGCGGCTTGGCGAATCCGTATATCACCCGCTTCAGGAATCCGCGCATCTCCATGGAGCCTATGCCATCTTCTCCTATCATGATTTTCAGAAGACGCCCTCCAAAGAGGAGATCCTACACATTCTTACCGCTATGCAGGCTTCCGGCGCCGACCTTGTCAAGATCGCGCTCATGCCTCATTGTCTGGAAGATGTGCTGACACTGCTCTCTGCCTCGGACGAGATGTTCCGGCTGCATGCCCACTGTCCCCTGATCACAATGTCCATGGGGTGCCTGGGAATGATCAGCCGTCTGTGCGGTGCCTATAGCGGAAGCGCCGTAACCTTTGGCGCCTGCGGCGCCTCTTCCGCTCCCGGGCAGCCGGATGCCGCGCTTCTGCGTTCCATTCTGAGCTCTGTCAATCCCTGCTGATGAAGGAAATATTTATGAAAAAAATTCTTATGATTACTACCGGAGGCACGATTGCCTCCCGGCATACAGACAGCGGACTTGCTCCTATGATCCGCGCCGGAGAGATGCTGGATTATGTGCCGGAGATCCGCGAATTCTGTATTCCGGATACCCTGGAACTATTGAACGTAGACAGCACCAATATTACTCCGGGGCACTGGCTTAAGCTGGCTGCCGCCATCGAAGAGAACTATAGCCGGTATGACGGCTTTGTCATATGTCACGGCACTGACACCATGGCCTATACGGCTGCCATCCTGTCCTATCTGATTCAGGACTCCCCCAAGCCGATTGTGATCACAGGCTCTCAGCGTCCGATTGATCTGATCAACACGGATGCCAAGAGCAACCTGACCGGAAGCTTTCTCTATGCTTCCTCCTGTCAGAGCTGCGGTGTGCAGATCGTATTTGACGGCGAAGTGATCCTGGGGACACGTGCGAAAAAGATCAACAGCAAAAGCTATCACGCTTTCACCAGCATTAATTATCCGCACCTCGCGGTCATCCAGGAGGGCCGAATCATCCGTTATATTCCGCAGACTCCCGGAAAAGCGCCCGTTTTCTACCATGCTCTGAACTCCCGGATCTCCATTCTCAAGCTGATCCCGGGTATGAACTGCGGCGCGCTGTCCTACATGCTGGAACACAGCGACGCGGTCATTCTGGAGAGCTACGGTCTGGGCGGTCTGCCCTCCGGGCCGGAATACCCCTTCCGCGAAGAGCTGGCACAATGGGCCGGGCGCAACAAAACGGTCCTGATGACGACACAGGTCACCAATGAAGGCAGTCATATGCAGATTTATCAGGTCGGCCAAAGCGTCAAAAAGGAATTTCGCCTGTTGGAGGCTTACGACATGACTCTGGAAGCCGCGGTCTGCAAGCTGATGTGGATCCTGGCCCAGACGACCGATCCGGAGCAGGTCCGCGAGACCTTCTATCGTCCGATCGCACAGGATTTATTGTTTCTGAGCGCTACTACACCAAACGAATAAAACCAAAGGAGAGATATCATGGGAGGATTTTTTGGAGTTGCATCTAAGACGGACTGTGTATTTGATCTGTTTTTCGGAACGGACTATCATTCTCACCTGGGCACACGCCGGGCAGGAATGGCGGTTTACAGCCCTGAAAAAGGCTTTGACCGTTCGATCCACAACATTGAGAACGCGCCTTTCCGCACCAAATTCGACAGGGACATCGCCACTATGCAGGGACATCTGGGCATCGGATGTATCTCTGACTATGAGCCCCAGCCTCTGATCGTGCGTTCTCATCACGGCACCTATTCGATCGTTACCGTCGGCAAGATCAACAATACTGAGGAGCTTGTGGCTGAAGTTTTCCGTGACGGACATACACACTTTCTGGAAATGAGCGGTGGAGAAATCAATGCCACGGAGCTGGTAGCCGCCATCATCAATCAGCAGGATAACCTGATCGATGGTCTGCGCTATGCCCAGGAAAAGATCGACGGTTCCATGACCATTCTCCTTCTGACCTCCCGCGGATTATACGCGGCCCGGGACAAGCTGGGCCGTACCCCTGTCGCGATCGGACACAAGGAGGGCAGCTATTGTGTTTCTTTTGAGAGCTTTGCCTATTTGAACCTTGGTTATACCCAGCATAAAGAGCTGGGCCCCGGCGAGATCGTCGTCGTTACTCCGGAAGGTGTCACAACCCTCTCCGCACCCGGCAAAAAGATGAAGATCTGTACCTTCCTCTGGATCTATTACGGCTACCCCTCCTCCTCTTATGAGGGCTTAAGCGTAGAGGAAGTCCGCTACCGCTGCGGTGCCGCCCTGGCAAAAAGAGACCGGGACGAAAACCCGGAGATCCGCCCGGATATTGTGGCAGGTATTCCTGATTCCGGTACACCGCACGCGATCGGCTACGCCAACGCTTCCGGCATTCCTTTTTCCCGTCCTTTCATCAAATACACTCCGACCTGGCCGCGTTCCTTTATGCCTACGATTCAAAGCCAGCGCAACCTCATCGCCAAGATGAAGCTCATCCCGGTGCATGAATTGATTCAGGGACGGAGTCTCTTGATGATTGATGACTCTATCGTCCGCGGTACACAGCTGCGGGAAACGACTGAATTCCTGTATCAGAGCGGTGCTACCGCAGTACATATCCGTCCCGCCTGCCCCCCGCTCCTCTATGGTTGTAAATACCTGAACTTCTCCCGTTCCTCCTCGGACATGGACCTGATCACCCGCCGAGTGATCGCCAAGCTGTCCGGCGGCGCCTCCGATCTGGATCTCTACGCCGATCCGGATACAGCGGAATACCATGCTATGCTGGAGGAGATCCGCAAGCAGCTGAATTTCACATCGCTGCGTTATCACCGTCTGGATGACATGCTGAAATCCATCGGTATCGATCCGGATAAACTCTGCACCTATTGCTGGAACGGCAAAGAATAAATATCCGATCCAAAAGGGCTGTCGCACTAACATTGATATGTACCCCCAATACTGGACACCCAGTATTGGGGGTATTGCTATATGAAAT
>CAVGBV010000092.1:0-7945 GCA_963627615.1 Alloprevotella sp. | reverse complement strand
GCAGAGGGCGGCAAGGTTCTGTTTGTAGGAACCAAGAAGCAGGCGCAGGAAGCGATGAAGAGCGAAGCTGAGCGCTGCGGAATGTATTATGTAAACAATCGTTGGCTCGGCGGTATGCTGACCAACTTCAAGACGATTCGCAGCCGTATCGATCGTATGATCGAGCTGGAGACGATGGAGTCTGATGGTACGTTTGACGTACTGCCTAAGAAGGAAGTTCTGAACCTGAAGGCAGAGCTGGACAAGCTGCAGAAGAACCTGGACGGTATCCGTGACATGCATGAGATCCCGGACATGATCTTTGTTGTAGATCCCCGCAAGGAGCACATTGCCATTCAGGAAGCACATATTCTGGGAATTCCGCTGGTAGGTATCGTTGATACGAACTGCGATCCGGATGAGATCGACTACGTGATTCCTGGTAACGATGATGCAATCCGTGCGGTTAAGCTGATTGCTGCAACGGTTGCGGATGCTGTCATCGAGGCCAATCAGGGAGAGCAGATGAACGAGGCAGAAGAGGCAGCTGAGGAAGCTTCTGAAGCCGAGCAGGAATAATCCCATATCGGAGAGGTGCAATCATGAATATTACAGCAGCAATGGTAAAGGAACTGCGCGAGAAGACTGGCGTAGGCATGATGGATTGTAAGAAGGCTCTGGTAGAGTGCGACGGTAACATGGATGAGGCAGTGGAGTTCCTGCGTAAGAAGGGCATTGCCACAGCAGCCAAGAAGGCTAGCCGTATTGCGGCAGAGGGCCTGGTTGCAGTTGCGATTTCTGAGGATCAGAAGACCGGCGCAGTTGTTGAGGTTAACTCTGAGACAGACTTTGTAGCAAAGAATGAGATGTTCCAGCATTTTGTAGCGGATGTTGCCAGCCAGGCGCTGACGACCGACGCGGCAGATCTGGATGCGTTTATGGCAGAAGCTTGGAAGCAGGATCCCAGCATGACCGTTAAGGATGCTCTGATTGCCAAGGTAGCCGTTATCAATGAGAATCTGCAGATTCGTCGTTTCGCGCGTGTAGAGAGCGGCAGCTATGTAGGTTCCTATGTTCATGGCGGCGGCCGTATTGCCGTTCTGGTCAATGTAGAGAGTGAGATCGTAAACGATGCGGTTAAGGAAGCTGCGAAGAATGTAGCAATGCAGGTTGCGGCGCTGAATCCGCAGTATAATAGCCGTGAGGATATTCCTCAGGAATTCCTGGCACATGAGACCGCGATTCTGACCGAGCAGGCAGAGAAGGAAAACAGCCAGCAGGCGAAGCCGAAGCCGGCCAATGTAGTTGCCAAGATGGTAGAGGGACGTCTGAATAAGGAACTCAAGGAGATGTGCCTGCAGGATCAGCTGTACTTCCGCAGCGAAGACGGCAAGCAGACGGTTGGCGCTTATCTGAAGGAAGTATCTAAGGCGGTTGGATGCGAAGTTAAGGTTAAGGCCTATGTTCGTTACGAGACCGGCGAGGGTATCGAGAAGAAGCAGGAAGATTTTGCAGCGGAAGTTGCAAAGCAGATGGGACAGTAATTCGACCCGAAAAGCGGGATGATTCAATTCATCTCGCTTTTTTATACTGTAAGGATCCTGCGAAACGGGCAGGAGCAAAAGGAGAAAAAATGGATTATAAAAAAGAGTTCGTGAAATTTATGTGTGACTCCGGCGTTCTGACCTTTGGAGAGTTTACGCTGAAGAGCGGACGGAAAGCGCCGTATTTTGTAAACACGGGAAATTACCGTACTGGACGGCAGATCGCCAAGCTGGGAGAATTCTACGCGGCTTGTATCGAACAGCACGGATTGAATCCGCAGGTAGTATTCGGACCGGCATATAAGGGTATTCCGCTGTGCATTGCGGCGGCGTCCGCGTTGGCGGTTCGGTATGACCGCGAAGTGGAATACTGCTTTAATCGTAAGGAAGCCAAGGATCATGGTGAAGGCGGAGTATTGGTCGGCCATAAGCTGCAGGACGGAGACCGCGTGGTGATTACGGAGGATGTAATCACATCCGGCGCGGCGGTAAGGGAGACCATGCCGATTCTGCAGGCGGCGGCCAAGATCGATCTGGCCGGAATGGTAATCTCCGTAGACCGTATGGAGCGGGGCAAAGGAGAGCTCTCTGCGGTGCAGGAAGTGGATCGTGATTTCGGATTAAAGGTATACTCCATCGTTACAATCCAGGATATCATTGACGCACTGCGGGAAGGTGCTGTTCCCGGTGGAGAGTATCTGGATAAGATGCTCAAGTATCGTGAGGAATACGGCGTATAAATAAACGGCTTGCGTCCCTCCCTGACATATGTTACAATACACATGTCAGGGAGGGATTTTCTTATGTTTGATATCAAAGAAGAATTGAAAAAGCTTCCTCATCAGCCGGGAGTCTATATCATGAAGGATGGCGATACGATTCTGTATGTGGGGAAAGCGGTCAATTTGTATAATCGTGTCCGGCAGTATTTTCAGAGCAGCCGGGGAAAATCTCCCAAGATCCTTAAGATGGTCAGCCGGGTCAAAGAATTTGAGTACATTGTGACGGCGACGGAGACAGAAGCGTTGGTGCTGGAGAACAACCTGATTAAACAGCATCGTCCGCCGTACAATACCATGCTGAAGGACGATAAACAGTATCCATATATCAAGGCGACGGTACAGGAGGCATATCCCAGAATCTTCAGTACGCGCAAAATCCGTAGGGACGGGGGAAAATACTTCGGACCGTATACCAATGTAGGAGCGGTGCGGGAGACACTGGAACTGATGGGACAGATTTTTTGCCTGCGGACCTGCCGCAGAGACCTGCCTAGGGATATAGGCAAGGAGCGTCCATGTCTGAATTATTATATTCATCGTTGCATGGGGCCATGTACAGGAAAGGTTTCACAGGAAGAATATCATGAAAATGTACAGATGGCGCTGGATTTTATCGAAGGCAAGCAAAAAGAAGTAGTGAAAAATCTGGAGCAGCAGATGATGGCGGCTTCAGAAGCGCTGGACTTTGAGCATGCGGCGGTGCTGCGGGACCAGATCAAGAGTATCCGGACGCTGCAGGACAGACAGATTATTGAGGATGCGGGTTCGGAGGAAGACCGCGATGTGATCGCATACGCCGTATGGGAAGGCGAAGCGCTGGTGCAGGCCTTTTTTATTCGGAGTGGAAAGCTCATCGGACGGGAGCATTTCTTTATGAATGTAGGGGGAGAAGAGAACGGGGGCGAACTGATACGAGCTTTTATCGGACAGTTTTATTCCGGAACTCCGTACATTCCGAAAGAGCTCCTGGTGATGGCGGAACCGGAGGATCGGGAGGCTTTGGAAGAATGGCTGAGCGATCGTGCCGGACATCGTGTGTATATTAAGATTCCGCAGCGGGGAGAAAAATACAATCTTTTGGAGCTGGCTCGCAAAAACGCGCAGCTTACGCTGAATCAGTTCGGAACCAGAATGCGTCAGGAAGAGAAGCGAACGCAGGGAGCGATGGAAGAGCTAGCCGAGCTGTTGGGAATTGCGGACGAGGAGATGCCGCCCAGCCGAATCGAGGCATACGATATCTCCAATACATTTGGCTTTTTGTCGGTGGGTTCCATGGTGGTTTTTGAGAACGGACGCCCGTTAAAAAATGATTATCGTAAATTTCGAATCAAAACCGTCTATGGCGCTAATGATTATGCCAGTCTGCAGGAGGTCCTGCGGCGGAGATTTTCTCATGCGCTGACGGAATTGAAGGAACGGAGCGAACAGGGAAAGGATATTTCGCTTGGCAAGTTCACCCATCTGCCGGATTTGATTCTGATGGACGGCGGCAAGGGGCAGGTACACATCGCGAAAGAAGTGCTGCGGGAATTTGACTTGGAGATACCGGTAGCGGGCATGGTAAAGGATGATCGGCATCGGACAAGGGGACTCTATTTTCATGGAGAAGAGGTTGATCTGGCCGGGCATGAAGAGGTTTTTCACCTGGTTACGCGAATTCAGGATGAGGCCCATCGTTTTGCGATTACCTACCATAAAAAGCTGCGCTCCGACGAGCAGATTCAATCCGTGTTGGAACAGATCCCGGGGATCGGCGCCGTCAGACGGAAAGCGTTGATTGCAGCCTTTGGTTCGGTAGAAGCGATCAAAGGCAAGGAGGTCCAGGAGCTTGCCGCGGTGGACGGCATGAATACATCGGCTGCGGAGGCGGTGTACCGCTTTTTTCGGCAAAACGAATCGAAGACTTGATTTTGAGGGGTAAATAGTGTATAGTTATTTTATAAAAAGTAAGGGGGAGAGCAAAATTGTTTAGAGCACTGAGCGTTTTTCTGCATCTGGCCTGGGAGCTGATCTGCAATCGTTCCAAGGCTAAGAAGTGTGCGGAGCTGCCGATACCGGAGAGATGGCAGGTGAGTCTTCCGATTGTACAGAAACTGGTCAAGGGGATCATGTACCATTCCGGAGCCAGAGTGGTATACCATGGACTGGAGAATATACCGGAAGATCAAAATGTATTCTTTATAGCGAACCATCAGAGCTATTTTGACATTCCGATTCTGATGGATGTGATGGATCGGGGTACGGGATTTGTGGCCAAACAATCGTTGGGAAAGGTGCCGCTGCTCAGACAATGGATGGAGAATATCGGATGTCTCTTTATCGACCGGGACGATATCAAGCAATCGGTACAGATCATTCGCCAGGCATCCGAACAGATGAAGCAGGGACTGAATATGGTGATCTTCCCGGAGGGAACAAGAAGCCGCGGCGGAGCGACGCACGAGTTTAAGCGCGGTAGCGTCAAACCCGCGTTTTTGGCGGGTGTGCCGGTAGTTCCGGTATGCATCGACGGTGCGTATAAGATTTTTGAAGGTAACAAGGGATTCCGTGTGACTCCGGCCGAGGTGCATGTCTATATCGGACAGCCGATTGAGACGCAGACGATGACCAAGGCGGAACAGCGAGAGTTCGCATCCAAGCTGGAGGAGGTAATCTTCCGCCAGAAAGAAGAAGTACGATAAGAATACCAGGACGGCTGAAGTGGACTTTCAGCCGTTTTTTGTATCAATTCTGAAGAAATTATGAAATATATGCGGAAGGGGAACGCATTCTTGACATAAAATCAAATTTGGGGTAAAATAAATTTGCGTCTATTGAAATTCATTAAATTAGAGAAAGGCAGTGCGGCCCTTTACGGGTTGGGAGATATTTTATATGGATAAGAAGAACATCATTATTGCCGGAATCATTTTTGTGGCCATTCTAGTGTCCGCGGTTATTCTGGGTAAGGACGAGATCTACGGAATGATTCAGATGGTGTATGTCGCAGAAGATGCGAACATTCCTGAGGCGGAGAACGGACATGTGACGGTGCTGTCAGGAGACGGATATGACACGGAAAACGAGAACTTCCGCGTAATTAACGGACGGCTCTATGTTGCCATGGAGTATGTCAACGAGCAATATGCGTTGGGACGCTTTTTCTTTGATTCGACCGATGGCATCGTAATCTATACGGATTCGGTCCAGATTATGAACTGTTCTCTAGGCAGCAGCTATAGCCTGAAGCAGAAACAGAGTGCCAGCGGCGCGGCTACATTTGTATATGTAGCGGCGGAAAACGGGCAGGTGCAGACGGTAGTGCCGGAAGACGGACTGCCGGAAGGAAGCGTGTTTATTAATGCGCAGTCTCTGGAAGAACTATACGGCATTCATTTTCAGTATATTTCCGGGAACAATGTACTCATCCAGGAAGAGATGATGATGCGTTATGTAGACGTAGTTTCATCAGAGGATACGCAGTATCTGAAGGTCAATGCTAAAAAAGGATCCATCCTGCAGTCGATTATAGGGATGAATGAGGGATTTGAAGTCTACCGGGAGTTGACGCCGGGTGAGACGCTGATTTATTACGGAGAAGAAGAGGACTATTATAAGGTCGCGGATGCAACGGGCGTTGTGGGTTATGTGGAAAAGACGGCTGTCGGCGATATCCGTTATCAGGAGAGGCAGTCGGTGGTCCTTGACACATATGAGATGCCGGAGCAGTACCGGGCAGATCAGCCGATTTCTCTGGTCTGGCATTATTTCTCACCGGGATACGCCTATATGAGCAGTGAGATCGAGGCGGACTATGAAGGCGCAGAAGGGGCGCTCAGTGTTCTGGCGCCGACATGGATGCATATCTGGCAGGATGATGACGGCAATGCGATGGTGCGCTATGATATCAGTCAGGATTACATTGACTGGGCGCACAGCAAGGGATATCAGGTATGGGTGACACTGGAAAATGTAGATAATACATTCAGCAACATTGATGATATTCTCTATGAGCTGTTGTCTGTGACGGAAACCCGACAGGCATTGGTGCAGGAGGTTCTGGGCCTGTATCAGGAGTACGGATTTGATGGATTTAATGTTGACCTGGAGTCTCTGGAGGAGCGGGTTGGTCCTTATTTTGTGCAGTTTATGAGAGAACTTTCCGCAGTGCTGCGCCCGGCGGGATGCCTGCTGTCTACGGATCTGGGCGTGCCGACGGCATGGACGGAGCATTATGACCGTGAGACCATGGGTCAGGTGTGCGATTATGTTTGTCTGATGGCTTATGATGAACATTACGCGTCGGATACGACGGCAGGAAGCGTGGCTTCTTATCCGTGGGTACAGGCAGGCGTCAGAGATTCTCTGACCGAGGGAATCCCGGCGGAGAAGCTGGTCCTTTGTATGCCGCTGTATGTGCGTGTTTGGTGGCTGAACAGCGCCAGCGAAGTGATGGAGAGCGAGTCCCTGGGCATGGCGGATGCATGGAGCCTCGTGACGGACAACTGGGGCGTGGAGCCGGTATGGGAGCAGGAGAGCGGACAGTATTACGCGGAGATTCTGTATGGAGACGGCACAGTGCGTCGGGCTTGGCTGGAGGACACCCGGTCGATGCAGCTGCGTATCGATCTGGCAGCGGATCAGAAGCTGGGCGGCGTGGCTCTGTGGTTCCATGGTTATGAGACACAGGAGCTCTTTGAACAGCTGCGTACCTATCGGAACGCGAACGGAAATTAATCAGGTTATAATGGGCCTTGCCGGGGTATTGCGTCCGCGGCAAAGCCCGTTTTTCAAAAGGAGGATCTATGCAGGAAAAAGAGACAAAGCTCTATGATACGGAAGAGGCTGTACAGACCTTTATTCTGGTAGCAGTGGAGAGTGATCAGCCGGAATTGACAGCGGATCAGTCACTGGATGAACTGGCGGATCTTTTGAGGACCGCCGGCGGAGAAGAGGCCGGAAGATTGATCCAGCGCCGGGAAGCGCCGCATCCGGGAACTTATTTGGGAAGCGGCAAGATCGAAGAATTGAAGAGAGCGTTGGAGCTGACGGGTGCGGCTGGGGTGATCACGGATGATGAGCTGACACCGGCACAGCTGCGGAATCTGTCTGAGGCACTGGGGGCGAAGGTGATTGACCGGACGCTCCTCATTCTGGATATCTTTTCACAGCGTGCGACGACAAGAGAAGGACAGATGCAGGTGGAACTCGCACAGCTCAATTATCGGCTGACCCGGTTGGCCGGTTTGGGGACGGAACTCTCCCGACAGGGCGGTTCTGTAGGCGGAGGCAATCACTCCCGAGGCGCCGGTGAGACCAAATTGGAACTGGACCGACGGTATATCCGTCAGAGAATCGATGTTTTGAATCGCCAGCTGAAGGATCTGGAGAATCAGCGGGAGATCGCCAGGAGCCGGAGAATGAAGAACCAGGCGCCGGTGATCGCGCTGGTGGGATATACCAATGCCGGAAAATCCACGCTTTTTAATCGGCTGACGAGTTCCAGCGTGCTGGAAGAGGACAAATTATTTGCCACATTGGAGACGACGACGCGTCGGGCGGAGCTGCCGAGCGGACGCGAGGTCCTCTTTTCCGATACGGTCGGATTTATCCATAAGCTTCCGCACCATCTGGTCAAGGCCTTCCGGGCGACCTTGGAAG
>CAVGBV010000091.1:3073-8055 GCA_963627615.1 Alloprevotella sp. | reverse complement strand
ACAAATACCGTCACTCGTCTACTCCTTCGTCCCGCCGCAGCAGCGTGAATTTGGTGATACGGTACGCTTTACTCTTTATCAGCCGAAGGCCTTCCGGCACTTCAAATTCTGTGTCTGCCGCCGATTCTACCACCATCAATCCGCCCGCCGCCAACAGGCCCTTTTTCATAATTTCCAGGCAAACCTGCTCTTCATATCCCTTATGATACGGCGGATCCAAAAAGATCACATCAAATTCCGCCTTCTCTGTCATCAGACGTGTCAGGGCGCTCAGCACATCCTCTGACAGGACTCGTGCCTTGGATGCCAGCCGTGTTTTCTCCAGATTCTTTTGAATGCAATCCACCGCCTGACGCCCGCGCTCCACAAATACCGCCTGATCGGCTCCACGGCTCAGCGCTTCCAAACCTGCCGCGCCGCTGCCCGCGAAGAGGTCCAGAAAACGGCATCCCGGCAGTTCAAACTGTATGCTCGAAAAAACCGCTTCTTTTCGGCTGTCTGCCGTAGGCCTCGTGTCCAGTCCATCCGGTGTCGCCAATGAAATTCCCCGTGCAGACCCGGCAATAATCCTCGGCATTCTGAAGCCCCCTCACTTTTAAAAAATAATACACACCTTAATTCTATCTGATTTTGCGGAAATGTCAAGAACTTTTCATACAATTATGGTAAAATATATGTTCGAGCCCTCTTCATCCTTCAAGAATTCACTTGACATCCTCCGGACTCTCCGTTATAATATAGATACTTCGTGCAGCCGGGGAGATAGCGGTGCCCTGTACCTGCAATCCGCTACAGCAGGGGTGATATCCGTCCGAGGTTCGTATCTGTAGGGTCTGCCGCGGGTGACGCGGTGTTGACGGTTGGGTCTTGCGCAATAGAATCTTCTGAACCGTGTCAGGTCCGGAAGGAAGCAGCACTAAGGGAGTCCTTCTATGTGCCGCGAGGAAACCTGGCCCGAGCTGGCTGCCCGTGTAACGCTTATGGGTGCGTATCGAAGACGGATGCACGGAGTAAAAAAGAACCTTTCGGCGTCTGATCTCCAGGATCAGATGCTTTTTTGTTAATGATTTCATTGGGAGGGAGGATACCATCATGGCATATCTGGCATTATACCGCAAATGGCGGCCGCGCACCTTTTCCGAGGTAATCGGTCAGGACGCCATCATGACCGCACTCAAAAACCAGGTCAAAAGCGGCCGAATCGGCCACGCCTATCTGTTCTGCGGAACAAGAGGCACCGGAAAAACTTCCACCGCGAAAATCTTCGCACGCGCGGTCAACTGTCTGCACCCGGTCGACGGCGATCCCTGCAATCAGTGTGAGCTTTGTCTGGAAGGCGAGTCCGACTTCAATGTCATTGAAATTGACGCCGCCTCCAACAACGGTGTAGACAGCATTCGCGAATTGCGCGAGGAGGTGCGCTATGCTCCTTCCCGCGGAAAATACAAAGTTTATATCATCGATGAGGTCCATATGCTCTCGACCAGCGCTTTCAACGCATTGCTGAAAACCCTGGAGGAGCCTCCCGCTCATGTTATCTTTATTCTGGCGACAACGGAACCGCATAAGCTCCTGCCTACCATTCTGTCCCGCTGCCAGCGTTATGATTTTCGCCGAATCAGCGCCAAGGATTTGACCGGACAGCTGATTCGGCTGTCCAAGGCCGAAGGTATCGACGCTGACGAAGCGGCGCTGAGTTATATCGCTGACGCCGCTGACGGCGCTTCCCGTGACGCGCTGAGTATCCTGGATCAATGCGCCGCTTTCTACATGGATCAGCGGATTACTTTGGAAAAGGTGCTGGATGTATTAGGCGCAACCGATCGGCGGCTGTTTTACACGATGACCGGGATTTTGCTTACACACGATAAAACCGCCTGTCTCAAGGAACTGGAAGAGCTCTTTGCTTCCGGCAAGGATACTTCCCGTTTTCTTCTGGACTGGATCAGCTATCTGCGAAACATTCTGCTGCTGCAGATGATGGGGGACGAAGCGCTTTCCTTTATCGTCGCACCAGAGTCCGAGATTGCCGGTCTCCGTGAAAATGCCGGCCGCACCGGTCCAGAGACCATCAGCTACTATATTGAAGAATTATCCAAACTGGAGCTCTCTCTGCGCGGAGCCGCTGAAAAGAGGATCCTGTTGGAGGTCGGCCTGCTGCGTCTGTGCCGTCTGGAGGATACCATATCCGGAAGCATTCTGGCGAGATTGGAACAGGTTGAGGGCAAAATTGCCCGCGGCATTCCGGTCGCGCCGACCGCTGCCGTATCTGCCCCCACCGCTGCCGCTTCCAAATCTCCGGAGCCTAAAAAGCCGACGCCTGTTAAACCCTTGCAGCCTGCCCGTCCATCCGGCGCCGCTCTGCTCTCCGCTCAGCAATGGGCGGACCTCAAACAGCAGCTCATGCAGGAAAACCGAGGCTATTATATACTGAACATGATCCGCATGGAGTCCGACGATACGGCGGTCTACCTGATCGCGGACCGGGCTGTATACCGAGATCAGCTCCTGGTTCGCAACCAGGAAAAGCTCAGTGATATCGCTTCCCATATCCGTGTCATACTGGGACGGGAAGTTCCGGTTCGTGCTCTTACCAAGGACGAATATGAAGTCCGTTCCGGCCAGAGCGCGCCGGATCAGGGTTTGGATTCTCTGATCGCGAGTTTTGGCGGTCCTGTTAGGATCGAATAAGTTTTCCTTGCATTTATGCCGGGAATACGCTACAATATTATTATAAGTAAGTATCAGAAGGAGGATGTCAGCAATGGCAAAACGAGGTGGATTTAACGGCGGTATGCCGGGAAATATGGCAAATCTGATGAAGCAGGCACAGAAGATGCAGCGCCAGATGGAGGAAATGCAGAAGGAACTGGAGACCAAAACCGTTGAGGCAACGGCTGGAGGCGGTGCTGTCCGTGCGGTAGTAAACGGCCGTAAGGAGATCGTAGAGATTGAGCTGAAGCCAGAGGTTGTGGATCCGGACGACGTAGAAATGCTGCAGGATCTGATTGTCGCCGCTGTCAACGAAGCACTGCGCAGTGCCGATAGCATGGTAAACAGCTCCATGGGACAGATCACCGGAGGTCTGAATCTCAATCTGCCCGGCGGAATGTTCTAAGATGGAATACTTTGGGAACTCTATGGCCGCGCTGATCGATTCTCTGGCAAGGCTGCCGGGAATTGGCCGAAAATCGGCCCAGCGTCTGGCCTTTTACATTATTCAGATGCCTCCTGAGGAGGTAGAGGAAATGGCGCATGCCATGGTGGAAGCCCGTACAGGCATTCACTACTGCAAGGAATGCTGTACCTTAACGGATGGCGATCTCTGCCCCATCTGCGCGGATTCCACACGGGATCACAGCACTATCATGGTTGTAGAGGATTCCCGAGATATGGCCGCATATGAGCGTACGCATCAGTATAAAGGGCTGTATCACATTCTGCACGGCGTAATCTCCCCGTTAAACGGCATAACTCCGGCAGATCTCAAGATCAAAGAGCTTCTGGAGCGTCTGAAGGATGAGCGGGTCAAGGAATTAATTCTGGCAACCAATCCCACTGTAGAAGGCGAGACGACGGCGATGTATATCTCCCGTCTGGTCAAACCTCTCGGAATCACTGTCAGCCGAATCGCCAACGGCGTGCCCGTGGGCGGAGATCTGGAGTATATCGATGAAATGACGCTGACACGCGCATTGGAAGGCCGAACCGATTATTAAATCAAAGGGGCGTTGCACGGTAAAACCGGCAATGCCCTGTTTTTTCGGAGGTACACATGACACATGATATGACCACCGGCAGCATTACCGGCGGACTTTTACGCTTTGCCCTGCCCTTGATGCTGGGAAATCTCCTGCAGCAGTTCTATAACATCGCGGATACCTGGGTGGTCGGCCGTTTTCTGGGAGCCGATGCTCTGGCGTCCGTCGGCTCTGCCTATACCTTGATGGTTTTCCTGACTTCCATCCTTCTAGGGCTATGCATGGGCAGCGGCGCCTTTTTTTCCATTTTATTCGGCCGCAAGGATGAGGAACGGCTAAAGCACAGTATCTTTCTTTCCTTTTGTCTGATTGGCGCGGTGACCCTGCTCCTGACAGGTCTGGTATTTGCCGGGCTGGATCTGATCCTTCGCTTGCTGCAGGTTCCAGTGGAACTGACCGCATTGATGCGCAGCTATCTATGGGTTATCTTCTGGGGCATTCCTGCCACCTTTTTATACAACTACTTTGCCAATTTGCTCCGGTCTGTGGGCAATTCTTCGACCCCTCTGGTCTTTTTGGCCATCTCCGCACTGCTCAATATCGCTCTGGATCTGATCTTTGTCCTGGTCTTTCATTGGGGTGTGGAAGGCGCTGCCAGCGCTACTGTCATCTCTCAATATGTCTCCGGTCTGGGGATTCTGCTCTATACACTGCTTCGCTTTCCTAACCTGCGTGTCCGTCGACAGCATATGACCTGGGATGCCTCTATCCTCCGGGATATCAGCCGCCTATCCTTTTTGACCTGTATTCAGCAATCGGTCATGAACCTGGGCATTCTGATGGTACAGGGTCTGGTCAACAGCTTCGGGGCAGTGATCATGGCTGCTTTTGCCGCCGCTGTCAAAATCGATTCCTTTGCCTATATGCCCGTACAGGATTTTGGCAATGCGTTTTCAACCTTTGTCGCGCAAAACTACGGCGCCGGAGAACATCAGCGTATCCGCCGCGGAATCCGCAGCGCATTTGTGTGTTCCTCCCTGTTCTGCGTCGTCATCAGCCTGCTGGTCTGCCTTTTTGCCCGTCCCCTGCTGCAGATCTTTATCGATCCCAGTGAAACACAAATTCTCAATGCCGGTGTACAGTACCTCTGGATTGAAGGCTCCTGCTATATCGGCATCGGACTGCTCTTTTTGCTCTATGGCTATTATCGGGCCATCAACCGCCCAGGAATGTCCGTCATTCTGACCATCACCTCTCTGGGGACCCGGGTGCTTCTCGCCT
>CAVGBV010000091.1:0-3021 GCA_963627615.1 Alloprevotella sp. | reverse complement strand
GGATATCCGTCCCCATCGGCTGGGCTCTGGCCGATTTTATAGGAATCGGATATTATCAGAAACTACAAAAAAATAACCAAAGACAGGACGGCCGAATCTTAAAGGATTCGGCCGTCCTGTCTTTTAGTTCTGCCCGTAGTAGGCATTGGCTCCATGTTTTCTAAGAAAATGCTTGTCCAACAGCTCCTGCTGCATAGGGGCGTACAATGCCGTCTGCGGAGATGTCTGAGTCCGCAGCGCCGCTGTGTAATAGGCCATATTGGCCAGCTGTTCCAGTACAACCGCATGGTATACGGCTTCGTCCGGATCCTTGCCCCACACAAACGGACCATGTTCACGAACCAGCACTGCCGGGATCTGTGACGGATCCCGTTTCTGGAATGTCTCAACGATCACAAGGCCAGTATTTTTCTCATATTCTGTCCCGATCTCTTCCGGCGTCATGGGCCGGGTGCAGGGAATCGGACCATAGAAATAATCTGCGTGGGTTGTGCCCAGAGCCGGGATCTCCGCTCCCGCCTGTGAGAAAATCGTCGCCCAGGTAGAATGCGTGTGAACGATTCCGCCTACCTCCGGAAATGCCTTATACATCTCCAAATGCGTTGCCGTATCAGAAGAGGGCTTATAGTGTCCCTCGACTATATTGCCATCCATATCTACCACAACCATATCCTCTGCCGTCATGGAATCGTAGTCCACACCGGAGGGCTTAATCACGACCAGGCCCTTTTCGCGGTCGATTCCGCTCACATTGCCCCAGGTAAAGATGACCAATCCATGTTCCGGCAAAGCCATATTGGCTCGAAACACCTTTTCTTTTAATTGTTCCAGCATATCCTCATCTCCAGATTCCGGACTCTACCGCAGCACGTTCAATGGAGAGTCCTTTTTTATAATTCTCAATAAAAGCTGCAAAACCGGCAACATCCTTCGGGTCCGGCTCCATCCGAACGCCTTCTTCTCCGGCAAAAATCTCCTGATCCAGGTACTCGGTCAACGTCTCGCCCGGACGGCGGTTCTTCATATATGCCGCCAGCAGGGCAATCCCCCAGGCGCCGCCCTCACCGGCCGTCTCCATAACCGATACCGGCGCGTCCATAGCCGCCGCCAGGAAACTCTGCCCTACGCCCTTGGTCTTAAAGAGGCCGCCATGTCCCAGCACCTTATCGATCTGAACATTTTCCTGACGCAGAATATCCAGACCTACCTTCAATGCTCCCAATGAGGTGTACAGATGCGTCCGCATAAAGTTAGCCAGTGTAAAACGGCTCTCCGGAGAACGCGCAAAGAGCGGACGGCCTTCTTCAAAGCCTGTAATATGCTCCCCTGAGAAATAGCAGTATGCCAGAAGTCCTCCACAGTCCGGATCGCCTTCCAGAGCCTTATTGTACAATTTCCCATACAGCTCGTTTTTACTCGGATGGATGCCCATCAGTTCCGCAAACTCTTGGAACAGGCCGACCCACGCGTTCAGATCAGATGTACAGTTATTGGAGTGGACCATGGCAACCAAATCGCCCGCAGGTGTCGTTACCAGATCAATCTCCGGATACACCTTAGACAGCTCATGCTCCAACACGATCATTGCGAATACAGAAGTTCCTGCAGACACGTTGCCGGTCCGGGCTGCTACACTGTTGGTCGCAACCATTCCCGTTCCCGCATCTCCTTCCGGAGGACACATCGGAATTCCCGGCTGCAGTGCTCCACTCACATCCAGAAGCGCCGCTCCCTCCGCACTAAGTGTGCCGGCAGGATCTCCGGCAAGCAGGATCTCCGGCAGAATCTCCTCGAGCTTCCACGGATAATTTTTATCCGCAATCAATTCGTCAAACTGCTGCAGCATCCGTGCATTATACACTTTCTTCTCTGTATCGATCGGGAACATTCCGGAGGCTTCTCCTATTCCCAGCACCTTTTTCCCAGTGAGTTTCCAGTGAATATAGCCCTCCAATGTCGTCATGAAACGAATCTGCGGCACATGCTCTTCACCATTTAAGATCGCCTGATAGAGATGGGCAATACTCCAGCGCTGCGGAATCGCGTGTTGAAAAAGCTCTGTCAGCTGCTCGGAGGCCGGCCCCGTGATGTTATTGCGCCATGTACGGAACGGCGTCAGCAGTTCTCCCTTTTCATCGAAAGGCATATAACCATGCATCATCGCACTGATGCCAATGGCTCCGATGGTCGTAAGCGAAACCTGATATTGCTCCTTGACATTTCTGGCAAGATCGCTGTAACAGGACTGCAATCCTGTCCAGATATCCTCCAAACTGTACGTCCAGATATTGTTCTCATATCGGTTCTCCCAATCATGGCTGCCGCTGGCCAGAGGAACACCCTTATCATCCGCCAGAACCGCCTTGATGCGCGTCGATCCGAATTCAATTCCCAATACGGTCTTACCCTGTATAATTCGTTCTTGAATCTCCATATTGACCTCCCCAAAACATGTATATATTTAGTTTAATCCTATCATAACCCATCCCCGGCGTCAAGCCTTTTTACAATATTGGACGTCTTCTCTTCTTTGGGGCACATACATTTTTCCCATCTCTTAGGTGTACCAGGATTTTATGTGGTTCTCTGGATTTTCAAAAAACTCTGGTACACTTTGGAATTATCGTTTTCTGCATATCCGATTTAGTATAACTTCTCGGAAAATATTTGCGGATATCCTCTTCCATAAAGCGTACTTGTTCTTTTTGATTTGCCTTTTCCTCACACAGCACTGCAAAAACAATATCGGTTGAGCATCTGCCTTGTTCGCTGAATTTTTTAAGCCTTTGTGCTTGTGATAATGACGGTGTAGCGTCTGTAAATTCAATTTGGTCAAACAATGTCCTTTGCTCGTATTCTGTTAGATACCAAAGATTAACTTTGATAGACGGTATCATTTCTGATTTTTGCAACAAATGACTGATTGAATGATAAGGAGATTCGATACGATGAGAACAATATTTGCAGAATACAATCCACACAGAAACAGCATTGATGTATATACCAGTGCTGGCTATATGC
>CAVGBV010000090.1:988-8128 GCA_963627615.1 Alloprevotella sp. | reverse complement strand
CCTTGCAGCTGATAATACAGCTCTTCTCCCGCCATCAGTCCAAGCTCGTCGCATTTCTGCCCAAATGTCTCCAGCGACCATCCGTCATAGTGGATTCCGATGTCGAGCTGAACTACCAACGCGTACAGATAGGTTACATATTCCTTGTGCGCATCCAGCGCTCCTGCGTCAATCCCCTTCTCCTCCAGATATCTGCTGGCCTGATAGGACGCATATACAGCGTAGCCTTCTGTATATCCACCGATATTGATGAGCTTCATCAGCGGCGTCGTGATGTTTTCATAGAGATACGCAAATTGGTACATATGTCCGGGAAATCCCTCATGCGCTACCGTATTGTATACCTCGATATCCGAAATGTCCCCATGATTCGGATTGACACGCATCTGCTTGGGCGCCGTGGAATCCAGCGCGGGATTCACGAAATACGCCGCGACACCCGTATCGGATACATCCTCGCCCAGGTCAAAGATCACATATTCCATATCGCTGACCGCCGGGAAATCTTCTGCCATGGCCTGCTCGATATAATCCAGTATCTCTTCATAAGAAGTAAATCCTGTATCCAGCACGCCGGTATCCACATAATCTCTGGCTCCCTGGCTCTCGCTATAGAGCGTCAGAAGGTTGGCAAAATGTTCTTCCGCCGCCTCTTCCATCATCGTGCGCACCTGCTCCACCGTCATATCCGACCCCGTCGCGCTCTGCATCAGGAGTTCATAATACTCCTTGCCATAAGGCAGTTTGGCCATTCCCTCTGCATTGTTTTTATCAAACAGCTCTTCCAACGTGTCGCGGATCGCCTGATATGCCGGCAGTACAGACTCTTCATATGCCTGCGACAGCTGCTTCTTATACTCTTCTTTTTGGGCATCTCCCAACTGCATGGCATCTACCGTATCGCACATACCTTCCAGTGTAGATCCTTCCATACCTGTCTCCAGAATATCATCGCAAAAATCGATTACCGACTGTACATCAACAGAGAGCAGCCCCTTGTCCGCCTGCTGCCTGGTATATTCCAGGACACCGTCCACATAATTTTTGGTATCCTTGACCACCGTAACAAAATCCTTCACATCCTGCTCATTTCTAAGCGGCCAGGATGTCAGATTGGTCGTCAACGCAAACTGAAGTCCGGAGTTGGATGAAAAATACTGCTCATAGCCGTCAAACTTCTCATTCAGAAGCTTGCCGTTCAGGTCCAGAAGATACTTATAAATATCATAAGTAACCTGCTGTTCCTTGGTCAGGCTCTCTCTGTCAAATGACTCAAAGGTCTTCAACTCTTCTTCATAAGCCGCTCTATCTTCGGAACGGTCCAGTACCGGAGCCGCTCCCCAACCGACCTGCGCCTTGGAAGGATCCACTCCCATCTTTTCCGGCTGTTCCAAATAAAAATGCATCGTCGAATAATCCGCTTCCATCGAGTCGACAAATTCCTGACGGATGAATTCCTCAAACGTCAGTGTCTTCTCCTCCGCCTGACAGCCGGAAACGGCAAGGATCAGGATGAACGCTAATATAAAAGCCACAATCTGTTTCGAATGTTTCATAATGCCCTCCATCTATCTATAAGAATCTAATTCATAGAATAGCAAAACATTTCGACACTGTCAACCTCTTTTTATCTGTACATAGAAAAACAGCGCGGCTCCATGCGGAACCGCGCTGTCATTTTTCGTATCGCTAAATTACTTAACGGAAGCCTTAGCTCCAACTTCCTCCAGCTTCTTAGCCAGCTCTTCAGCCTCTTCCTTGCTGACGCCTTCCTTCAGCTTCTTCGGAGCAGACTCAACCAGCTCCTTGGCTTCCTTCAGACCCAGGCCGGTGATCTCACGAACAACCTTGATAACCTTGATCTTCTCAGCACCAACCTCAGTCAGCTCTACGTCAAACTCGGTCTTCTCCTCAGCAGCCTCAGCAGGACCTGCTGCAACAACTGCAACACCAGCAGCTGCGCTTACGCCGAACTCTTCCTCAGCAGCGCTTACCAGCTCGGACAGCTCCAGAACGGACAGCTCCTTAACAGCATCGATGATTTCCTGAACACTTAACTTAGCCATAATGTTAAACCTCCTAATATTTGTGGTTTTTCTAAGCGGCTCGAATTACTCGGCGTCGCTTGCTGCGGCACTCTCGCCGCCCTTGCTCTTCAGCACTTCGTTGATTACACGCGCGAAAGAAGCCATCGGGGACTTGAAGCTTCCAAGGAGCTTGGACAGCAGCACTTCTCTTGACGGAATCTTTGCGATCTTGACGATCGTGTTAGCGTCGTAATAAACGCCCTCCACTACGCCTGCCTTGAACTCCAGCTTTTCAAACTTGCTGACAAACGGATCCAGACCGCCTGCGGCAGCAGTAGCGTCATCATAGCTGATCGCTACAGCCGTGGGGCCTTCCAGATGCTTAGCAAGCTCGGCAAAGGGAGTATCCTTGATTGCGAAATTGATCATCGTGTTCTTGTAAACCTTGTAGTCTACATTCTTCTCACGCAGGGCCTTACGCATCTCTGTATCCTCCGCAACCGTCAAACCGCGGGCATCGACCAGAACCATGGAAGTCGCCTTCTCGATCTTTTCCTTCAGCTCATTTACAACAAGCTGCTTTTCTTCAATCTTCGGCACTTGATTCACCTCCCAAATATATTTGCGGCAAAATACCGCATGAAAAAAGTCCTTCCGGAGAGAAGGACGAGGTTGTATCACATGGGTCTCCGCAATAATCTGCGGTCCCTGTACCTCGGCGGGCATAAATTAAGCCTTACGGCGCCAGCTGTCTCCGGTTACAGAACTTCTATAGTATATCAGAACTTTTTTGTTCTGTCAATACTTTTTTATTATTTGGAAGGGATCCTTTACGGAGGACCCCTTCCGAGAACTTAAATCAGCCTTCTACCTGAGTCGTATTTACCTTAACGCCAGGGCCCATGGTGGACGCCAGTGTCAGATTGCGGATATACTGTCCCTTAGCAGCGGCCGGCTTAGCCTTTATAATTGCACCAATCAGAGTACGGAAATTATCCTCCAGCTTTTCCTGGCCAAAGGAAACCTTTCCAATCGGAACATGAATGATATTGGTCTTGTCCAGACGGTACTCAACCTTACCAGCTTTAATTTCCTTGATTGCCTGTGCAACGTTCATCGTTACGGTACCGGACTTCGGGTTAGGCATCAGGCCCTTGGGACCCAGCACACGACCCAGACGTCCTACAACACCCATCATGTCGGGAGTTGCAACAACTACGTCGAAATCAAACCAGTTCTCGCCCTGAATCTTGGCAACCAGCTCCTCAGCGCCTACGAAATCAGCGCCGGCAGCCTCAGCCTCTTTCGCACGGTCTCCCTTAGCGAATACCAGCACGCGAACCGTCTTACCGGTTCCGTGAGGCAGCACGATAGCTCCGCGAACCTGCTGGTCTGCATGACGTCCGTCTACGCCCAGACGGATATGAACTTCTACAGTCTCATCGAACTTTGCCTTGGCAGTCTTCAAAACATTTCCGATTGCTTCAGACGGAGAATACACGGCGGTCTTGTCAAAAGACTTTACCGCCTCCTGATACTTTTTACCTCTCTTCATGAGATATACCTCCTTGTGGTTGTAACGGGGAGCTTCCCTCCCACGGTGATATTTTCGTTTCTCTAACCATCCGGGTTCCAGAATGCCCTGAGGGCCTCACTCACAGCGGCGGAGCGAGGAGAATCCGTCAAAAATCATTTTAGTCCTCTACTACAATACCCATGCTTCTTGCGGTTCCGGCAATCATGCTCATTGCGGAATCGATATTGGCAGCATTCAGATCGGGCATCTTCAGCTCCGCGATCTCCTTGACCTGTGCCTTGGTGATCGTAGCAACCTTAGTCGTATTCGGCTTACCGGAGCCGGACTCAATCTTGGCAGCCTTCTTCAGCAGAACCGCCGCCGGGGGAGTCTTGGTAACGAACGTAAAGGTCTTATCCTGATATACGGTAATTACTACCGGGATAATCATTCCAGCCTGATTGGCTGTTCTCGCGTTGAACTCCTTGGTAAACGCAGGAATATTAACGCCATGCTGACCCAGCGCAGGGCCTACCGGAGGAGCCGGCGTCGCCTTGGCTGCCGGAATCTGCAGCTTAATATATCCAGTAATCTTCTTTGCCATGTTAATGACACCTCCATAGTTTCTACTTCTTAACCTGTCCGCGCTTCACGCAGACATCTCATGTGTTTACAGCTTCATGACCTGGCTGAATTTGAGTTCGACCGGCGTTTCTCTTCCCATCATAAAAATCTTTGCGGACAGAGAACTATCAGCCTCGTTGATCTGCGTAATCGTGCAGACCGAACCGGCCATCGGACCATCCGAAATCGTCACGACCTCGCCGACTTCAAAATCCGAGGTCTCATGCATATGCACGCCCAGATTCTGAACTTCTTCTTCTGTCAGCGCGACCGGCTTGGAACCGGGTCCTACAAAGCCTGTCACACCGCGGGTATTGCGCACGACATACCAGGTATTGTCATTCATAATCATATGAACCAGCACATAGCCCGGGAACACCTTGCGCTGTACCGTCACCGTCTTGCCGTTCTTCTCCTCTTCGCAATCTTCCAAAGGAACCGCGACCTCCAGGATCTGATCATGCATGTTACGGTTGTTGACAGTCTTTTCGATATTGGCCTTGACCTTATTCTCATAACCGGAATATGTGTGGACCACATACCATTTTACTTCAGAATTGACTTCGTCTGCCATCTCATTCATCCTCATCAAATAAATAGTCCCTGAATGAGTTCACGCAGGCTGACGAACAGCCAGTCGTACACACCGATGACTACCGAGAATATCGCGCAGAACACAACGACTATGAGCGTCTTCTGCGCCAGCTCCTTGCGGTCTGGCCACACGACTTTCTTGAACTCACTTTTCAGCTCCTTAAAACTAAAGTTGAACATTAGCGTTCTCCTTTCCTCCACCTCTTCAAAGGATTATCTGGTCTCCTTATGAACCGTGTGGCGCTGACAGAACCGGCAATACTTCTTGGTCTCCATTCTGTCGGGGTGCTTTTTCTTGTCCTTCGTCGTGTTGTAATTCCGCTGTTTGCACTCTGTGCATTCCAAGGTTATCTTTGTACGCACAACTTCCACCTCCATTGGTTTGTTTCATAAGCATCGGGAACGCTTTCAGGCATAAAAAAAAGAGTTCCCAAGTGTTACCCATGTATTTTATCATAGGGGGTTATTAAAGTCAAGCACTATTTAAAAATTCTTGTCCTCTCTTCGCAAGATAAATACAGCGGCTGCCATCGCTGGCGCCGCTGCGTTTATCCCTGCATTTGATTATTTGATATTTTTCCCTTTATTGCGTGTCTTCTTGGAAACCAGAACCACGCCGACCATGCCGCAGATGCTTACAAGCATCAGGGTAATCCACAGAGGCGCCTGGCTATTGTCTCCTGTCTGAGGCACATTCGGCGGATTGACCGGCTTATCATTCGCCTTGGCAATCGTATAAGCGCATTCTCTTACACCGGTGAAATTGCCGCCCTCTTTCGCAACGATCCTGAGGGTATATGTACCGGCTTCCTTCGCGGTATTGCCCTCCAGCGTATAAGCGTCTGCCGGGACTTCCATGCCGTCCACAACCACTTTGACAACCGTCTGGGTCTGTTCCTTACCGTTCTCTGTCAGAGTATCCCCCAGTGTAACATCCGCGTTAGAAATATCTCTGGGGTTGATGGTAAACACGCCTGCTGCAAAAGTGATGCTATAATTTCCATTGGCATCGGAACCGGACACGCTGATCGCGTAACCGCCAGCCTTCACATCCTCGCCGGCCTCACGCTCCACCTTGATATCCTTGAGGGCATCCTCGCCTACCAGGCCATCGTTCAAGACTTCATATGCCAGCTCTGGATCGGCATCGCCATAGATCTTGGAGGCATCCTTCGCCTTGACGGTGATGGATTTAGGATTGATCATAAACACACCGGGTTCAAAGGTGATGTTATAGTTTCCATTGGGATCAGAACCAAACACGCTGTTCAGGATGGACTGGATCAGCGTACCGTTATAATACACGTCGATCACATAGCCGCCGTCCTTCACATCCTCGCCAGCCTCACGCTCCACCTTGATGTCTTTGAGGGTATCATTGCCCACCAGGCCATCGTTCAGAACCTCATAGGTCAGCTCCGGATCCGCGTCTCCATAGACCTTGGAAGCATCCTTCGCCCTGACTGTAATGGCTTTAGGCATTACAGTCACGCTGATTGTCTTGGAAACAGCGATATAGTTCTCATCCTCCGGCACAGAGACAGTGATCGTCGCCATACCCTTATTGTGAATGGTAACGGTACCGTCCGCCGCAACCTTAGCAACATCCTCATTACTGCTGCTGTAGGTCACGTTTCCGGTCGTGGAAGTCGCCGTAATCCGGAAAGGCGCGTCGCCATAAGTCTTCACATAGCTGAGAGTCGTAACTTCCAGAGAACCGGAAACCTTGTTCACCGTAACTTCTACAGTCTTGGTATCTTCCTTATAGTTGGCTGTCTCCGCAACCTTCACACGAATTGTCGCGGTTCCTGCCTTTTTAATAGTTACCTGACCATTTTCATCCACAGCAAGAACATCCGTGTTGTCGCTCTCATAGGTCAGCGTACCATCGCCATTCTGCGTTACCTCCAGCTGGAAGCTGTCGTCACCGTAATCCTTATCCGGAACCGCTGAAACAGACAGGCCGGGATTGGCGCGCTCTACTGTGAACTCCGCTGTATTCGGAGTCTTCAGTGTATAATTGGCATCCGCAATCGTCGCTGTTACGGTATAGGTTCCAGCCTTGGCCGGAGCGTCCGTGGATTGATATACCGTACCGTCGTTGGCCGTACCCGTATAGGTCAGGGTCACCTCGACGGTTTCCCCATCCACTACACCCGTCAGCACCGCGCTGGCCGGAGTGATCGTGCCGCCGTAAACTCCGCCATTGGGAGTGATGCTGACAGTGATCTCCCTGGGGGTGATGTCTGCTGTCGCGGTTGTCTGATTGCCGTTGTCCGCCAGCTTATAGTTGCCTGTGGGATCTTCCAGTTCATAGGTCAGGCTTACTGTCTTATCCTCGCCTGCGTCCTTGGTATCGAACACCGCAGTAACCTTCAG
>CAVGBV010000090.1:0-978 GCA_963627615.1 Alloprevotella sp. | reverse complement strand
CCTTCAGGGTTACCGTGTCATTTTCAACGAGTCCATCGACCGCCGGAGTGCAGTCAGAGGCAACCTTGGCATTGGTATTGCCGTCATAGGCCTTATCCTGAATGGTAACGCCGGATACGGTAAGCTCCTTTTGCTGAATCGTCACAGTGGCAGTCTTCACTTCACTGTCATTGTGATTGGCATCGCCCTTCACATAATATTGAATGGTATAGTCGCCCGCATTCTTCCCTTTCAGCGTCACCAGACCTGCCTGCCACTCCTCCGTGTCACTCAGGCGATACATCAATGTACCGCCATCCGTGGTGGCGTGCTCCACAAGGGACTGATTCTTACCATTATAAACCAGCCCCTCAGCAAAGGTTACATTGGTGTCCGAAGGAGCCTTGGCGATCTCGAAATCCTTGACCGCAGTCGCACCGCCGACAGAGACTTTCGCGGTATATGTACCCGCGTTCGTGGGAGCGATTGTGCTCTCCGCATACTCCGTATCCTCACGGCCGACATAGGTTATACTACTTGTAGCAGCGCCGGTAACACCGGGGATCTCATCCTTGACGATCTGCGCCTTATTATAGACGCTGCCGGAATACTCCACATCCTCAGCGGCCAGAACCGTAGTCGGCCAACTGTCCTTATACGGGCATTCCCCGCCGCCGGCGCAGGTAGCGGTAATGGTATCGCCGCTGGCTCCATACTGCCAGATATGGACATGATTCCACTCGGCATACAGATGAAGCGTATTATCCGTCTGTGTCAGCAGATTCATGGTTGTATCGCCATTGGTATAGCTGGTACCCGTGCCATCCTCAGCAGTATTCCAGCCCGCAAAGGTATAGCCGGTACGGTCCGCGGGCGTATAATTCACTGTCGGGATAATGCCGGAACTGGGATAGGTGATATCCTGCGTCTCTGTCTGCCAGTTGCCATCACTGTCCTGATAGTGATATGTAATATGTCCGGTTGAAGTGGTAGTATAGC
>CAVGBV010000089.1:0-8296 GCA_963627615.1 Alloprevotella sp. | reverse complement strand
CCAGATATCTATAGGTTTCCCTGGATTTCTAAAAATATCTGGTACACTTGGGAGAGTGAGGCTCTTGGGTGTACCAGAATTTTATATGTTTTCTCTGGATTTTCAAAAATCCTGGTACACTTGGGAGAGTGAGGCTCTTATGTGTACCAGAGTTTTATAGGTTTCTCTAGATTTTGGAAATAATCTGGTACACTTTGGAGAGTGAGACTCTTAGGTGTACCAGAATTTTATAGGTTTCTCTGGATTTTTGAAAAACTCTGGTACACCTTAGGGTGTGAGACTCTTGGGTGTACCAGAGTTTTATAGGTTTCTCTGGATTTTCAAAAAACTCTGGTACACTTTTGAGAATGAGACTCTTAGGTGTACCAGAGTTTTATAGGTTTCTCTGGATTTTTGAAAAACTCTGGTACACCTTAGGGTGTGAGACTCTTGGGTGTACCAGAGTTTTATAGGTTTCTCTGGATTTTCAAAAAACTCTGGTACACTTTTGAGAATGAGACTCTTAGGTGTACCAGAGTTTTATAGGTTTCTCTGGATTTTTGAAAAACTCTGGTACACCTTAGGGTGTGAGACTCTTGGGTGTACCAGAGTTTTATAGGTTTCTCTGGATTTTCAAAAAACTCTGGTACACTTTTGAGAATGAGACTCTTAGGTGTACCAGAGTTTTATAGGTTTCTCTGGATTTTTGAAAAACTCTGGTACACCTTAGGGTGTGAGACTCTTGGGTGTACCAGAGTTTTATAGGTTTCTCTGGATTTTCAAAAAACTCTGGTACACTTTTGAGAATGAGACTCTTAGGTGTACCAGAGTTTTATAGGTTTCTCTGGATTTTTGAAAAACTCTGGTACACCTTAGGGTGTGAGACTCTTGGGTGTACCAGAGTTTTATAGGTTTCTCTGGATTTTGGGAATAATCTGGTACACTTTGGAGAGTGAGGCCCTTCAGTGTACCAGAATTCTCCATATTTTCAAGAAAATCTGGTAGATTTTTCGTGGAGGGACGGACTTCTGGGGGAGGTGGGTCCAATAATAAGAATTGTCATTTTTTGATCTTTTTGATCAGTTTCCTTGCCTTGGATGCTGACAAAACTCTGCGGATAACAAGTTGCCAGAGGATTCTAGGTGTCTGGAAATGCTTAGATGACCAGATTCTCGCCGAGCCGGATATCATGAGTTTTATAATTTTTGATCTTTTCGACCTGTTTGCAATGGTATTGCGAGTCATCCAGTTTGCCCATGTGCTCCAGATACATCCTTATCCAGAGGTAATTTTTCGAGTCCAAGCTCTTGGTATAATTTCATCTGCTGGCGGACTTCACGACGCTCATCAGCTGCTGTTGGAGATCCTTGCGCTCCTGACGCCACTTCTGCCGCTCGCCATACTCGGCCAGAACCTGAGATTCGTCCCTGCGCCGAACATAAGAGGTCTTATCGGCGGTTTACTTGTAATAATACATGTAACGAGGCATTTAGCGGTGACAAAGAGAAAATAAATCACTGGAAACAACAATATCCCTCCTTACGAGGGATATTGTAATCTGAATATTTTGCGATATCACATAATAAAATAAAGTGCGCATAAGATTACATACAATATGAAATATGCGATAAAGCCGGGAGCCAATAAAAGTTCCGTAATGTATTCGTCTTTTTGTGCTTGTTTCAATACTTTCCATTCGGAATGATAGCGGCAGATGTACCAGATCAACCCGACAATTCCAACCAGTGCATAGATGGAAAATACAATCTGAAGTGGGAACTCCGGCAGAAATTCCATAAAAATCAGCAGCGTGTTATGGAAAATATGGCATAGGATGGACGGCAATAGGGACCCGGTCCGAACGGCCAGGAATCCAAAGAGCATCCCGATGATCCAAGGTGCCAGGAGCTGTGTGAGATTGCCATGAAACATGGTGAAAAATATAGCCGAGGTGAGAATCGCTGCCCACTCTCCATATTTCTTCAATCCGTTCAGAATATATCCCCGAAAGATCAGCTCTTCCAGGATCGGGCCCAATATCCCCACATATCCGAGGGTCAGCGCAAATCCCAGAGGATCTGTCTGCGGCATAGGGACGCTGATATCAGGGACGGACATCTCCCAGCCCATAGCACTCATGACTTGAAGCAGTATCGACACCAGAAAACTCGCAGTGGCCGCAGCTCCCCAGCCGCCCAGGATTGTCTGAAGGCTAAGCCGGACAGGCTCCTTCGTTCTTGTATCGGATTCTCCTGATAAACGAAATCCGCACCAAAAGCGAAGCAGCAGCAGGAGAACCCCTTCTGCCAGCAAAGTCGGCAGATAGGCCGCTACGAAATTATAGAGCGCCTCGGATAGATTCATTTCTCCTCCGAGTCCTGCCCGGACGCTGAGTCCAAGAACAATCACAAAAGCCAGAAGGTTGGCCAACACCAGCATGATCAAAACCGCCCAGGCCGCACGGCTTACATCTTTTTTATACATTGCCCTCAGCTCCCAGGTCGATCACTGTGTGCAGATCCTGATCCAGCGCCTCGATCACTTTTTCGCTTGTACGCAGGAATGGGGACTTCAAAAGCTCTTCTACATTGCTCTTATCATCCACCCACGGAATCTCCTCCTCGCTCTCCGGGCGGAAAATCGGCAGGTGTTTACGCAGAATCTCCAAAGTCTCCGGATTGCCAGTCAACTCCGGCAGCGTGCATTCCACACTATATGGCTTGGTGTAAGGCTTGGTCGTCATATAGATGAATTCATATTCTCCGGCATCCAATGACACCTTGACCGCAGTTCCATCCTGTACGCCACCCGTGATCTCTCCGGCTTCCGCGTCCGGCAGCCATACCTCCGCCTCTGCGTTAAACGGTACCGTAACGGAAACGTGCATCTTTCGGCTGCCATTCTCCGTCGGTGCTTCCATCCTCCAGCCCACACGATAGGTACCGGCCGCCGAACGCAGTTCCATCTTAGCCCACTGCATCCGATAATCCGGCTGCGGCTTGATCTGCGCCTTGCGGAATCCCGGTGCCTCTGCTACCGGCCGAATTCCGATCATGTTGCGGTACATCCATTCTACAACCGCTCCATAGGCATAGTGATTCAGTGAATTCATTCCGGTTCCGCTGATATGCCCATCCGGCATGACGGAATTCCAGCGTTCCCAGATCGTGGTCGCTCCCATCTTGACTTCATAAAGCCAACTCGGATAATCGTCGTTAAATAACAAGGTATACGCCACATCGTTCATTCCATTATCTGACAGAGCCCGGCATAAATAGGGCGTTCCCACAAAGCCTGTATTCAAATGGAAATAATTGTCCTTGAGCAGTCTGCGCAAATCCTTTTTCATCCGTTCCTTGGCACTTTCCGGCGCAAGATCCATGAACAGCACCATGGTATGCGCCGTCTGTGTATCTACCGCAAGACGTCCCGTAGATGTAAAGTATTCCCGGCCGATCGCTTCTTTGATCTCTGAGGCAAGCTGCTCATAATGCTCCGCATCCTCGTTCTTTTCCAAAACTCTGGCCGCCTGCGCTACAATCCGAGTAGAATAGTAATAATACGCAGACGCTACAAAATAGGGATCTGTCCCTCCATATACACCGCCGGCAATCTTTCCGTCCAGCGCCAGCCAGTCCGCCAGGTGGCAGCCGACTTTCCACAGCCTTGTATGGCCGCTCTCTTCATCGGCATGGTACATGTACTCGACCCAGCCCTTCATGCTCCCATACTGATCCCGCAGAATCGTCTTATCTCCAAAGTGCAGATAGACCTGCCACGGAATCACCGTCGCCGCCTCTCCCCACGCACAGGAACCATCCCCTGCATATCCGGACATCGGCACTACATAAGGCACATTGCCTCCGCCTAGTTTTTTCTGCTCCTGATGCAGGTCATACCCATACTTCGTATAAAACGCATAGGTATCCATGTTATAACTGGCTGTTCCGCTGAAGATCTGCGCGTCTCCTGTCCAGCCCATACGCTCGTCCCGCTGCGGACAGTCGGTCGCGGTATCCAGGAAGTTTCCCTTCTGTCCCCATTTGGTATTCAGGAACAGACGGTTGACCAACGGATTGCTGGTCTCAATATAACCGGTCTCCTCCATATCCGAATGAATCACACACCCGGTAAACGCCTCAGGATCCACCTCTCCCGGCCAACCCTCCACCAGCACATACCGAAAGCCGTAGAAAGTAAAATGCGCTCTTGCAAGATTCTGTCCCTCATGGCAGGTATAAATGAACTCCTGCTTGGCTGTACGCAGATTCTCCGTATAAAAGTTATCATCCTGCAGAATCTCTCCATGCTGCAGACGGATTCTGGTTCCGGCAGGAGCATTGACAGAAAACTCCAGCCAGCCAACCATGTTCTGCCCCATATCCAATACGTTCTCTCCCGCGGGCGTATGAATGACCTGAACGGGCTTAAGCCGTTCATGAATCGTAATCGGCGGATTCAAACGCGGCATCAACGTGTCATAACCCTTGGTTTCCTCGCGAACCGCGTAGGTCTCTGAGGTATCCAGCGTCATATCCACATATTCCCCATTGTAGATATCGCTGAAGGTCACCGGACTCTTCCGTGCTCTCCATGTTGTATCCGTCCCCAGGATCTCCGTCGTTCCGTCTTCATACGTCAGGTACAGATCAGCCAGGAGGACGAACTTGTCTCCGTAGATATCCTTCTTGTCCGTCAGGCCGTAATCTCCCTTATACCAACCATTCCCCAGCATCACCTCGATATGGTTCTCCTGTGCAAGATACGGCGTGATATCATAGGTCTGGTACTGAATCCAGCTGTCAAAGGCCTCGACACCGGGCAGAAGATATTCTTCTCCTACTTTATTTCCATTGATACTCCATTCATATACACCCAATCCCACCATATAGGCACGAGCGCGGACTACTTTCTTGGTAATTGAAAAATCCTTATACAGTACCGGATGTACGGAGGGATCCAGTTCCGGCGTAATCCAGCACCCCTTCCACTGCGGACCTTTGGGCGTCTCAAACCATGCCGTCTCGCTGAGCGCTTCTTCTCCGTTGTCAGCCCATACACGCACACGCCAATAATACCTCGTGCCGGGCTCCAGCGCGATCGGCAGCAGATATGCCATATTGTCGATCTGTGTACTTTTGCCGCTGTCATGTACAATATGGTCAAATTCTGTATCCAGGGCAACCTGCACCTGGGCGGCCGTCTGCTTCTTGGCCCGGGTCTCCTCAACCACATAGGAAATTCTCGGAACGCCATAGGTATATCCCATCGGACTATCTAGATGATTGGTCTTCAGATTTGTAATTCTCATGATGTCCTCCCAAAAGTCGAATTTAATTTTATTATAGCAAAGGCCGAACCAGAATACAAGCGCTTTTGATTTTGTTTTTCTTGTTATATAAAACGATTGACAAATTTATGTGAATAGTGTACAATATTTGTGAAAGGAAGGTGTTATTATGACCAAAACGATGTACAGCCTGATTCTGACAGACGCCGTCGTCGAAAAAATTGACCGCATGGCTTATGAAAAAGGAATCAGCCGTTCTCAGATGATCGACCACCTTCTGGCCAGAGAAGTCGGACTCTCCACACCGGAGCAGAAAACCCGTCTGATCGTGCGGCGAACCGCGGACCATATGAGCAAAGCTACTCCTGCACTGCAGCTCCATATCCGTTCTGATCTGGGCAGTATGGAAGTGGCCACCTATGTAAAATTCAAATATAACCCCAGCATCCGTTACAGTTTCGAACTGATCAGTGATCATGGGCAGCCTATGGGATCTGTAAAGATCTCCTCCCGCTCCACCTCGGCTGACCTTCGGGATCATATCGACGCGTTTTTGCGGCTTTTATCCGCAATTGACGCCGGCGCCCTGCGGCTTTTCGCAATAGATCCGTCCCCAGATTCGTCCGGCGGCAGATTTCAGCGTGTCATCGCGCTTCCAAAGCTCTTTGACGCGACCGATGATCCGGAAGTCATCGCGGAACGGCTCAGCCGCTATATTATGCTGATCGATCATGCCTTGCAAGAGTATTTTAACTCTCTGTGGTCCCCTTCTTTGCAGCAGGCCGTCCTTCAGGTCTACCTTACCGATTCGGCCGGGCTGTAAAATTCACTTATGATAGGGTTCCCCCTTGATGATTCGAAAACTTCTGTAGATCTGTTCACTTAAAATCACGCGCATCAGCTGATGCGGAAAGGTCAGCTTGGAAAAACTGATCTTTTCGTCCGCTCGCGCTATCACCTGCGGAGAAAGTCCGCAGGAGCCCCCGATGATAAATACGATGTGAGACTGTCCGTGATTGGTCAGTTCCTCCATCCATCGTGCCATTCCGACGGAATCCCTCTGTTTTCCGTCGATACACAGCGCCACAATGTATGCGTGTTCGGGCAGACGGCTCAGTATCCGCTGACCTTCTTTTTCCAGGATTCTGGCTTCTTCCCCTTCCGCTGTACGTTCATCGGCTACTTCAATAACATCCAAACTGCAATACGCTAAAAGACGCTTGGCATACTCTGCCAAAGCGTCTTTATAAAATTTCTCCTTAATTTTCCCAACGCAGAGAATCGTAACCTTCATCGCAGATTTCCTTCCACCAGAACCGGTTCCGGCGTCTCGCCTTCACAGGTAATATCCGCGCCCAGAGCGATCAGCTTCTGCACCATGGACTCATATCCCCGGTAAATATACTTTACGTTGGTAATGGTCGTCGTGCCCCGTGCCGCCAGTCCGGCCAGCACCATCGCCGCGCCTGCCCGCAGGTCCGTAGCTTCCACAGTACAGCCATTCAGCCGCTTGGCGCCTTTGACCACGGCAATCCGGCCATCCACACTGATATCCGCGCCCATCTTGCACAGCTGGGCCACATATTGGAAGCGATTCTCCCATACATTTTCTGTGATGATACTCGTGCCGTTGACGACGGACATCAGCGTCATGAACTGCGGCTGCATATCCGTGGGGAATCCCGGGTACGGCGCTGTCTTGATTACAATCTCATGAAGCGGCTTCTCCACCGCTACACGAATCGCGTCGTCCATCTCCTCGATGGTCACGCCCATCTCGCTCAGCTTGGCCGAAATCGCATCCATATGTCTGGGAATAATATTCTGAACCACAACATCACCGCCGGTGATGGCCGCCGCCACCATATAGGTGCCTGCCTCAATCTGATCCGGAATGATCGCATAGGAAGTTCCATGCAGCTTTTCTACGCCCCGGATCACAACACGATCCGTACCGGCGCCGCTGATCTTGGCTCCCATACTGTTCAAGAAATTGGCTGTATCTACTACATGCGGTTCCTTCGCCGCATTGCTGATGATCGTTGTTCCTTTGGCGCGAACCGCTGCCAGCATGATATTGATCGTCGCGCCCACGCTGACTACATCCAGGAACACATTGGCTCCGCACAGGTCTTTGGCTTCTACCCGGATTACATCGCCGGCATCCACCGTCGCGCCCATAGCCTCAAAGCCCTTCAGATGCAGATCGATCGGACGCTGTCCGAAGTTACATCCTCCCGGAAAAGCTACTTCCGCTTTACCAAAGCGGCCCAGCAGCACACCCAGAAGATAATAAGAAGCCCGCATCTTACGGACACCTTCCATATCTACGCACTGGTTACTAAGTCCCCGGCTGTCAATCATCAGTGTATGTTCATCCTTATAGTGGATCCGAACACCCATCTCCCGCAATACCGCTACCAGATTCTTGATGTCCGCAATATGAGGAACATTCTCAAGCTCCACCAAATCATCCGCCAAAAGCGCAGCAGGAATAATGGCTACTGCAGCATTTTTAGCTCCGCTAATGCTTACGGATCCCTTTAAAGGCTGCTCACCCTGAATTCTGATTCTTTCCATTTCTATATCCTCTCAATCAGCCTGACTTCTGATGCCGACATTTCCCGTCCCAACACCAGGTTTCATTCTAACACAGATAGGCCCTGATTTCAAGCGCTATCTTACTTTTTGTCGTTTTAGTTTAATATTTCGCCAGAATACGCGTTTATACGCACCGTTTTTCCATTACCCAAGGCAAATTCCAGACAATATACGGCATCCCTGTAAGGATCCAGATCATATCCGTACCGAATTTCCCGCAGCACCGCTCCTTCCGGTGAACGCTGCAGGATCTCCCGCAGCGCCCCATACATGAGCTCATCCAATGGACGCACCTCCCGCGTTGTAGTATCATAGCCCAGCGGTTCATAATATTGCAGTTCCATTGTAATCTGCCCCTCGTCGGATACCAGGAACTCCGCCCGGTTATAATACAGATACAGATTTTCTTTTTTCTGCACATAGACC
>CAVGBV010000088.1:4517-8452 GCA_963627615.1 Alloprevotella sp. | reverse complement strand
TCGTATGGGATATAAAGTCGGTATCCTGGATGCGG
Organism: Alloprevotella sp.; assembly: GCA_963627615.1. GTDB lineage: Bacteria > Bacillota > Clostridia > Lachnospirales > Bianqueaceae > Faecimorpha. Next base: position 8,417 of record CAVGBV010000088.1, on the reverse strand, counting down.
ATATCACCGGTCCCTCCATTCCCAAAGCATTTGGAGTCAAGAACGCTATGGCCTGCGCGGATGGTCTGATTCCCGGAAGCTCCAAGGGCGGAATTCAGGTAATGAGCCTGAACCTCCTGATGGAAGATGAGACATCGCCTGTCATCTGGCGCGGTCCTATCATTGCCGGAACCGTCAAGCAGTTCTGGACAGATGTTATCTGGGAAGATATCGACTATATGCTGATCGACATGCCTCCGGGCACGGGTGATGTTCCTCTGACAGTATTCCAGAGTATTCCGCTGGATGGTATCGTAATCGTAACCTCACCGCAGGAGCTCGTCTCCATGATCGTAGAAAAAGCCGTCAATATGGCTGCGGCAATGAATCTGAAGGTGCTGGGCATTATTGAAAATATGAGTTATGTTCTATGTCCGGACTGCGGCAAGGTAATCCGTATCTTCGGCGAAAGCCATGTAGAAGAGGTTGCGGAGCGCCATGGTCTGGAAGTGCTGGAGCAGGTGCCGATGGACGCTTCTCTGGCAGCGGCGGCGGATGCCGGTAAAATCGAAGAAGTACAGGTTCCGTATTTTGAGCAGGCCGCGGAGCGGATTGTCATGAAGGTCAATGAAGCCTAAATATAAAATTCTGATCTCATTGGCAGCGGTTCTCCTATGGATGGGGATCATCTTCTGGTTTTCCTCTCAGAACGGAGAACAATCCGGAGCCATGAGCAGGGAAGTAACGGATTGGGTGCTGTCTCTTTTCGGTTTAGCACCGGATTCTCCAATTGCGGATATTCTGCATCTGTGCATCCGTAAGGGCGCTCACTTTACAGAATATCTGATTCTGTCCGTTCTCCTCATGAACCTTTTTCGGCGACTGGAGAGACCGGCAGGCTCCTGCTTTGTATTTGCGATACTGATCTCATTTCTCTATGCCGTTTCAGACGAATGGCATCAGTATTTTATCGGCGGGAGGTACATGAATGCTCTGGATGTCGGAATCGATACCTGCGGAGCGGTATTGGGATCTACTTTATATTATCTCATCTCAAGAATTGGAGGTAAAAAAACATGGATACGATCTATAAATGTTTCCCCGGAGGACGCCACAAAGTCCTGACCATGAGCTATGATGACGGTAAGCCGGAGGATGTCCGTCTGGTTGAGATCTTCCGCAAAAATGGAATCAAGGGCACATTCCATCTCAATGCCGGCCTGTACGGCGATCCGGAGAAGGGACGCCTCCCTCTGGAGCAGATTCGTGATCTCTATGAAGGAATGGAAATCGCCTGTCACACCTATACGCATCCGACTATTGAACGATGCCCCATGAGCCAGGTCATCGCTCAGACCCTGGAAGACCGCAAGGCCTTGGAAGCGGTCGCGGGGTATACAGTACGCGGCATGTCCTATCCTAACGGCTCCTATACCAAGGAGATCGAGGAAGCCATGCGGCTGTGCGGTATCGAGTATTCCCGTACTGTCGCCGAGACACAGGGCTTTGCCATGCCTGACAACTTCATGGAGTGGAAGTCCACCTGCCACCACAATCATAATTTGCTGGAGAACGGCCGACGCTTTTTAGCGCTGAACAAGACACAGTATCTCTACATGATGTATGTCTGGGGACACAGCTATGAATTCAGGACACATGATAATTGGGAATTGATCGAGGAATTCTGCGAGATGATGGGCGGTCAGGATAACATCTGGTATGCGACCAACATTGAGATTGTAGATTATCTGAAGGCCTGGGATACCCTGCGTTTTTCTGCTGACGGTACATTCTGCTATAACCCGTCCGCGACTCCGTTATGGGTTGAAGTCAACAAGAAGCATTACTGCGTAGAGCCAGGAAGTCAGCTGCACTTTTGATCTATCCGATTTTCAGCGTAAATAAGCCAAAAAGATGAATTATTTCCCAGGAAATAATTCATCTTTTTTCTCTTGAAACCCTAGGGAAAGGCTTGACAAAATTCACTTTGGAACTTAAAATAGAATAGGATCAGTATGAAGAAAGTTTTAAAGGAGTTAGATTGTTTTGATATATCACGTAGGATTTGACGTAGGATCTACAACGGTAAAAATCGCCGTACTGGATGAAGATAAAAATCTGGTCTACAGTGAGTACCAGAGACATTATGCGAATATAAAAGAAACGATATGCGCTGTCATCGGACGCGCATATGAGCAGGTGCTGCGTGGGCAGCAGTGTACCATTCATGTCACCGGGTCCGGAGGACTCTTGGTATCCCGCTGGCTGAATATTCCCTTTGTACAGGAAGTCATCGCCTGTACCAAGACCGTAGAGACCTTGATTCCGCAGACTGACGTTGCCATCGAGCTGGGCGGTGAGGATGCCAAGATCACTTATTTCGGCGGCTCCATCGAGCAGCGGATGAATGGTACCTGTGCCGGAGGTACGGGCGCCTTTATCGATCAGATGGCTATGCTGCTGATGACGGATGCGGCCGGGCTCAATCAGCTCGCTGAAAAGGCTACCACGATTTACCCCATTGCGGCCCGCTGCGGCGTATTTGCCAAGACAGACATCCAGCCTCTCTTAAACGAAGGCGCGAACCGTGAGGATATCGCGGCATCCATTTTTCAATCCGTCGTTAACCAGACCATCGCAGGATTGGCCTGCGGTAAGCCCATTCGCGGTAATATCGCATTTCTGGGAGGACCTCTGTACTTTCTGCCGCAGCTGCGCCATCGTTTTATTGAGACGCTGCATCTGACACCGGAACACATCATTGTGCCGGAGAATTCCCAGCTCTTTGTGGCCATGGGAGCGGCATTCTGTTCCTGGAACGGAAAAGTCCATGATTTCGATGAGATCTACCAGGGATCGCAACACATGGAAAATGAAGCGGATCATGAGGTACACCGCCTGGAGCCGTTATTTAAAGATGAAAATGAGTATTTTCAATTTGTACAGCGCCATGAGAAGGACCGGGTGGCCAGAGGAAACTTGACCGAGACCGTAGGCCCTGTATTTGTCGGAATCGACGCTGGTTCCACAACCACCAAAGCCGTCGTGATGGGTACCGATCGTGAGATTCTCTATACATACTATGGATCCAACGAAGGTAGTCCTCTGGACAAGGTTCGTTCCATCCTGAGTGAGATCTATAACGTTTTGCCTCATGATGCCTATATTGCCAGGAGCTGTGTCACCGGTTACGGTGAAAAGCTGATTCAGGCCGCTTATAATGTAGACATGGGCGAGATCGAGACGATGGCCCATTATAAAGCCGCGGAGCATTTTCTGCCCGGCGTCTCCTTTATTCTGGATATCGGAGGGCAGGATATGAAGTGTATCCGTATCCAGGACCAGGTGATTCAGGACATTCTTCTGAACGAAGCCTGTTCGTCCGGCTGCGGTTCCTTCCTGGAAAATTTTGCGCAGTCTCTGAATATGAAGATTCAGGATTTCGCATCCGAGGCGCTCATGGCGCCGTACCCGATCGATCTTGGCTCCAGATGTACGGTATTTATGAATTCCCGTGTCAAGCAAGCGCAAAAAGAGGGGGCAAGTGTCGGCGATATTTCGGCAGGATTGTCATATTCTGTCATAAAAAATGCTCTGCAGAAGGTTATCAAGATCCGGGACTATGCAGAGATGGGCGATAAGATTATCGTTCAGGGCGGAACCTTCTATAATAACGCCGTGCTTCGTGCCTTTGAGAAGATCACAGGTCATGAGGTCGTGCGTCCGGATATTGCCGGAATCATGGGAGCCTTTGGCGCGGCATTGATCGCCCAGAACAAATGGGACGGTCATTCCCGCAGCAATCTGATCAGTCCGGAGGAACTGAAGGATTTCACCTATGAGACAGAACTGACCCGCTGCGGACAGTGTTCTAACAATTGTCTGCTTACCATCAACGATTTTGGGACCAGACGTTTTGTC
>CAVGBV010000088.1:1101-4507 GCA_963627615.1 Alloprevotella sp. | reverse complement strand
GCGGCGCCGGCAAGGACGAAAAAACGATCGAAAAGATCCCGAATATGTATGATTATAAATATCGCCGGCTGTTCGCCTATTATAAGCCTCTGAAGGTAGAAGACGCCAAGCGGGGCGTTATCGGTCTGCCTCGTGCCCTGAATATGTATGAGAATTATCCGTTCTGGTTTACATTCTTTACTCAGCTGGGCTTTCGCGTACAGATCTCCGCACGTTCTTCCAAAGCCATTTTTGAAGAGGGTATGGAGACCATTCCTTCCGAATCCGTATGCTATCCCGCCAAACTCGTGCACGGACATATTATGAATCTGATCCACAAGGGAATCAAAAGTATTTTCTATCCCTGTGTATTCTATGAAGTGAAAGAAGAGAAGCGTGCTGACAATCACTATAACTGCCCGATCGTAACCTCTTATCCGGAGACGGTCAAGCACAATGTAGAGGCCCTGGAGGAGGAGCATATCACATTCATGAATCCCTTCCTCAATCTGGACAATCCGGAGAGCGTCGCCAAAGAACTCTTCAAAACACTTTCGGAGCATTATAGCGGAATCACCGCAGAAGAGGTTTCTTCCGCACTGGATGAAGCGTACAAAGAGCGGGAGCATTATCGTGAAGATGTACGTCAGCAGGGAGACGCCATTTTGGCCTGGCTAAAGGAAAAGAACCGCAAGGGGATTGTTCTGGCCGGCCGTCCTTACCATGTGGATCCGGAGATCAACCACGGCCTGGAAAAAATTATCACCAGCCTCGGTATGGCGGTACTGTCTGAGGACGCGGTCGCGCATCATAACCATCTGGAACGTCCTCTGCGTGTACTGGATCAGTGGAGCTATCATTCCCGGCTGTATAACGCGGCTGACTTTGTCGGGGAGCATCCGGAGCTGGAACTTGTACATCTGGTATCCTTCGGCTGCGGTGTGGACGCTGTCACCTCGGAACAGGTACAGGAGATCCTGAAGTCACATGGCAAGACCTATATGATGATCAAGATCGACGAAGGCAGCAACCTGGGAGCGATTCGAATCCGTCTGCGTTCCCTGAAGGCTTCTGTGGATGAACGCGACGAGATGCAGGCTTCTTCCGCCTGTACCGTACGTCCTTCCAAGTATGAATTTGAAAAGGTCGTATTTACCAAGGAGATGAAGAAGAATCACACGCTTCTGGCGCCGCAGATGTCGCCGATTCATTTCAGACTCCTGCAGCCCGCGTTCCGTAAGAGCGGATATAATGTAGAGATTCTGCCGTCCGTGGACCAGAGCGCTGTGGATGAGGGGCTGAAATATGTCAATAATGATGCCTGTTATCCGTCGATTCTGGTCGTAGGTCAGTTGATGAATGCCCTGAAGAGCGGTAAATACGATCTCAATCATGTATCCCTTCTGATCTCGCAGACGGGCGGCGGCTGTCGTGCGTCGAACTATATCGGATTTATCCGTAAGGCCCTGCGGGATGCCGGAATGCCGCAGATTCCTGTCATTTCCGTCAGTGCGGCCGGTCTGGAGAGCAATCCTGGTTTTCAGTTTACTCCGGCCCTGATCAACCGCGCGATGATGGGACTCGTCTATGGCGACCTGTTCATGCACCTTTTGTACCGTGTACGTCCCTATGAAACGGAAAAGGGAGCCGCAAACGCACTTTATGAAAAGTGGAACGCCATCGCGACCCGCAATGTAGAGAGCGGCAATCTCATCACCTTCCGTAAAAATATCCGGAAAATGGTAGAAGAGTTCGACACCATGCCGCTGCGGGATATTCAGAAGCCACGAGTCGGCATTGTCGGTGAGATTCTGGTAAAATATCATCCGACAGGCAATAATAACCTGGTAGAAGTATTGGAGAATGAAGGAGCCGAGGTCTGTGTGCCGGATCTTCTGGATTTCTTCCTGTACTGCGCTTATAACAGTACCTTCAAGGCGGAGCATCTGGGTATGTCTGTCAAAACCAAAAAGCTCTCCGATCTGGCAATCGCGGCGATTGAAATGTACCGTAAGCCGATCGTCACTGCGCTTAAGAATTCCAAACGCTTCCGTCCGCCGATTCATATTCAGGATAAGGCGCGCTATGCGGAGACGCTGATCTCTCTTGGCAATCAGACCGGCGAAGGATGGTTTTTGACGGCGGAGATGGTAGAACTCATGGATCACGGCATCAATAATATCGTTTGTGTGCAGCCTTTTGCCTGCCTGCCGAATCACATTGTCGCCAAGTCCATGATCAAGCCGATCCGTAAAATGTATCCGAAGGCTAACATTGCGGCAGTGGATTACGATCCCGGCGCTTCGGAGGTGAACAATCAGCTCAACCGTATCAAGCTGATGCTGGCTGTCGCCTATCGTAATGCCGGAATTACGCCCCCAACTGAAAAAGAATAAATTTTCTTGTGTAAAAAACGATAGATCGGACAGACTATTTCCGCAGGCTTCATAATTTCATTTTAGGAGGAGCTTAGAATGTCCAACCAGAATCGTTTTCAGAATAACTGTCCCACCGGTCAGAATAAAGAGCAGAATGAAGAGCCGTATTCTGACAACACCCGTAGTATGAACCGCGTCCGGAAGCAGAAGGAACAGAATAGTTCCCGCAATGAGAGCCGGAACCGTTCTCAGGATCATTACGAATAAAATACAGGCAGCCTGCCGGAGATATCCGACAGGCTGCTGCATTAAGGAGATAAGCGATGTTTCATTTTCCGACAGGACTCAAATGCGCGATTTTTGACATGGACGGAACCCTTCTGGATTCCATGGGGCTCTGGGAAGAGATCGACAAACAATTTCTGAAAAAACGCGGAATTCCTCTTACGCCGGAGTATACGGAGGCCATGAAACGGATGGGATATAACGAAGGAGCCAAATACACGATCCGACAGTATCACCTTCCGGAGACACCGGAAGCGATAGTGGAAGAGTGGAAGAAGATGGCCCGAGAGGCTTATGCCCATCAGCTGAAGCTGAAACCCGGCGCTGCCTGGTATCTGCGTGAACTAAAGTCCCATGGGATCCTCCTGACTCTTGCGACGGCCTCTCCGCCGGAATTCTATGAGAGCGCCATGCGTGCCGGGGGCGTGCTGGAGTTATTTGATTATATGACCGACACTTCAGTCACTGCGCGCGGCAAAGAGCATCCGGATCTCTACTGTCATGTTGCTCAGAAGCTTCATTGTGCCCCTAAGCAGTGTCTGGTATTTGAAGATACGCTTCACGCCATACAGGGCGCCAAGGCCAGCGGCTGTTATGTATGCGCTGTCTATGACCCTTCCTCCCAGGCCGACTGGGAGGATATAAAAAATCGGTCAGACTATATTCTGACCGATTTCCATGAGGGACCTATGCCCTCAGCAGCCTTCCTAACCGCACATAATACATGATGCCAAGAAGAAGCGTCGCTCCCGTCCAGGCAGCAA
>CAVGBV010000088.1:0-1091 GCA_963627615.1 Alloprevotella sp. | reverse complement strand
TATAGACGCCGTATTCCGCCACAAAATATGGAAGGATCAGAACCGCGGAGATTCTCATAACCAGCTCTACGACACCGGAGAGCATCGGAACCACCGTATCGCCCATTCCCTGCAGGGCAGAACGGTACATATAGAGCATATAGAGTACTGGAAGGCCTCCGGCCATAAACAGTAAAAACGTATAAGAGAAATTCAGAACCTGCGCCGTTTCCTCCGGGGTTCCGGAGATGAAAAGCATCAGAAAGAATTTTCCCAGAAAGACCATAGAGACCGCAATAGCCGCCGCAATCGAAACTGCCATGATCAGTCCTTTATTCATGCCTTCACGGATTCGTTCCGGTTTGCCGCCGCCCAGATTCTGTCCCGTATATGTCGCCATGGAGAAGCCAAAGGAAGTAGCCGCGATCTCCAGCAGTCCATACAGCTTATTGGTAGCCGTATAACCGGCGACAAACAGAAAGCCAAAACCATTCACGACATATTGTACAACCAGACCGCCCGCGGCAATGATAAAATTCTGAAAAGCCATCGGAGAGGCCAGAATTAAGAGTTCTTTTACCAGAGGAGCCCGCAGGATAAAATCTTCCTTTTTTAGGGCAAGCTGCGGGAGCCTACGCAGAATCCGAAAAGAGAAGAGGAAGGACACTCCCTGAGCAGTCACTGTCGCAATCGCCGCTCCGGCGATTCCCCAATGAAAAACTATAACAAACAGAAGATCCAGGATGATATTTGTAATACATGCCACAATCATAGCGTACAGCGGGGTTCTGCTGTCGCCAAGAGATCGAAGGATCGCCGCGCAGAAATTATACGACGTGATGATCGGAATCCCGGCAAAGCAAATCGTCATATACATTGCCGCCCCATCCATAACATTTTCCGGTGTATCCAATAGACGCAGAAGAGGGCGGACGAGAAGAACGCCAAGAATCGTCAGCAAGATACCAGCGATAGCAGAAAGAACCAGCGAGTGGGCGATTCCCCGATGAAGCCCCTCTGTATCTCCGGCGCCGAAACGCTGGGCGCACAGCAGTGAGAATCCCTGTGTAAATCCTGTAATAACGCCCAATACCAGCCAGTTGGGCCAGTCC
>CAVGBV010000087.1:6112-8457 GCA_963627615.1 Alloprevotella sp. | reverse complement strand
CTAGAGGTTCATTTTCACGATATCCCCAAACCCATTCATTGTTGTGATAGACTTTATCCGTTGTAACGTTTAGAACGCTCTTCACACAACTGGACTGACGAATGCATTCCAAAATATTGACAGTTCCCATTACATTAGTTTCATATGTATAACGAGGTTCCTTATAACTGTCACGCACGATAGGCTGTGCTGCCAAGTGCAGAACGATCTCTGGCTGTGCCTCATCAAAAGCAGCTTTTAAAGTATTAAAATCCCGGATATCTCCAATCACCGAATGGATATCATTCTTGATACCAGCAATTTCAAACAACGAGGGATTTGTAGGCGGATTCAGGGAATAACCTGTAACCTCTGCCTCTGCATTAGCAAGAACCTTGCAAAGCCATGAACCCTTGAATCCAGTATGACCTGTGACAAAAACCTTTTTCCCTTTATAAAAACTCATATCAACCATTTTATCAATCCTTCCACAATTTCCATGGTGCATTATCAGAATTCCATAGCTTCTCCAACTGCTGTTTTTCCCGAAGAGTATCCATGCACTGCCAATAACCATTATGAATATAACCTACAAGTTCTTTCTTTTCAACCAATTGGGGTAATGGTCCCTTTTCAAATACTGTACTGTCTCCCTCAATATAATCAAATAACTGCGGTTCAAATACCATATATCCAATATTAATCAAATCGCCATCTGTATCAGATTTTTCCCGGAAGGCATCAATCACACCATCTTTGCCAACTTCGACAACTCCTTTATTCTGCCCAAAGTTGTACATAGACATCGTCCCAATTTTCCCATGAGACTTATGGAATGCCAACAGTCTAGGAATGTCAATATTCCCAACAGCATCGCCGTAAGTAAGCATAAATGTTTCATTTCCAATATATTCCCTAATGCGCTTAACACGACCTCCCGTCTGTGTGTTAAGGCCTGTATCAACAACAGTCACCTTCCATGGCTCTGCGTGTTTATTGTGTACGATCATCTCATTTGTCCCATTGGTATAATCGAAGGTGATATCAGACGTATGAAGGAAATAATCCGCAAACCATTCTTTAATTACATGCTGCTTATATCCAGCACATATTACAAACTCATTGAACCCATAATGAGAATAAGTTTTCATAATATGCCACAAAATTGGCATTCCACCTATTTCGATCATCGGCTTCGGCTTAAATACCGACTCTTCTGAAATTCTAGTTCCGAAACCACCAGCTAAAATTACAACTTTCATGCTTTATCTCCTTATTACTTTATTCTATAAAATGAGCAAATTTTCTAGTTTACAAAATCTTTACGCAGGAATAATTATCCCTGTCATCCTTTTAACTATGGACTAAATCATGCAACATCACAAATATGCTCATTTATAGTTTATAAATGATATACAGCTTAATACAAAACAATCCTCTATTCCCTCATATCGGCCTTTTATAACCACATATTTTCTCCCTATAGGCCATTTTTACTGATACACTTTCATAATTTTCTCGTAATACTCCTCAATAGTATCGAAACTGATATTCTTACAGTTTGCACTGTATTCCGCACACAGCTTCGTATTCCCCCATAGTCTTTCTATCTTTTCTTTTAATTCTTCCGAATTACCACTTTCAAACAACTCTCCGGTCTTACCAACCTGAATCAGTTCCGGAATACCACCAATATTGGCGCCGAGAACCGGCGTGCCATACATTTGAGATTCCATCACAGAAAAGGGACAGTTCTCATACCACTCAGACGGATAAATGGAGAACCTTGCCTCTCGTATGAGTTTTTCCAACGCTTTACCCTTCTGGAAGCCTACATTCTTAATGTTTTCGATACCATTCACCACCGCTTCTAGCGGCCCAACACCAGCGAAGATAAACTGCACTTCCGGCAATTGCTTACATACTTTACTAAGCATTTCAATTCCTTTTTCTTTAGAAAATCGTCCGAAATAAAGAACATAATCTTTTTTCTCGACTTCTTTCCACTCCATTTTATCAATAAAATTATGCATTACCACTGTTTTTTGAGAAAACAACGGATTGCTATCCATTTTATTTTTCATGAACTCGGAGCAACAGATTATTGTGTCAATGTACTTGTATGCACCATTTAGCTTCCAGAATGTTGCTTCCATCATACCGACAACGCTCTTTACAATAGAACCATGAATACACTTACCTTTCACACAGTTCATAAAATGACCGTCTAAACATCTTTCGCAATTTTGGCGAGTATTTGGATTGTTCAACATATGGTTCGGACAAATTAGCTGATAGTCATGTGCCGTGAATATGATTTTGCATTTCTTTCCTGTTTCTTTACGCCATTTCACAATTTCCACAAT
>CAVGBV010000087.1:0-6102 GCA_963627615.1 Alloprevotella sp. | reverse complement strand
GACAGACATCCGGCTGAAAATCATCAAGCACTTTCCGCAGTTGCACTCGTGCCTCTTTGCTGTAAATCGTTTTAATTGGATATGTCAGTTTCCCCAATTTACTTCCACCATGAAAGTCCATATCACTTGTATAAGCATTGACTCGATTACCAACGCAACGACCTTTATGCTCCATACCAAAATACTGTACATCATGTCCCATCTTTTTAAGCTGTTCGCCCAGCTTAAAGATGTAAGTCTCACTACCACCACATGGATATAAGAATTTATTTATTTCTAAGATATGCATATTCTTCGCCTTCTACCATCATCACTGCTTTAGATTGTCGGCAGCAATGATTCCATTTCATTTCCTGCTTTCAATTTTTTGTTTTATATTACGTACTGTTGGATACAGCCAAACATGTACAATTCTGATAATTAAATAAGTCATCTGCCTTGGAAGTATGTTTGCGATCTGCGTCATGGTCTTTTTAGCTATTTTCGTATTATCTTCCCATAAAGGCTTCTCAGACCATGGTGTCATATTACGATACTTCAAAAATTCATTTCTATATGGATGATGATCATTTTTAAACCAAGGACGCGTGCCTGACATAAAACATGTTGTAAAATGAACAACTGTCGGGTCTACTATGCCACTATTAAATTCTTCTCTCGAATAGGCCCATACTGGTTTCCTACAAGCCTCCAATCCCTCATATCCCAAGTCATAACATGCAGTCTGAGCATTATAACATAACGGAAGGAGCTTAACTTTGTGAATAGGCTGGAGTACACCATTCAATACTCCCTGATCCATATATGTGATATCTCCATTATACTTTTTTATGAATTCAATAAACATTGACTCCACATCATTTTTTTTCCACGCTTCAAGATTGATTACCATCAATCCATTATTGGTATAGATTGATTTCCTTGGAATTCCGATATTGTCACGGTATTTTTCGCCACGACAATCATCTGCACTCATAACCCAAGTTTCACACATGTCCATTTCCCATAGTTTTTTTAAAGAGTGTCGAATAATCATATCGCAATCGATATAAATTACTTTTTTTATATCTTCTGATAAAATTGTAGACAAAAACAATCTTGAGAAAGTACTTATATGCCAACGTCCCACATTAATAGTTTCTCCGACAAGTTTCTCAATATTAACCCTGTTCAAAAAAAACAAATTTCTTTTATAGGAATCAACAATTTTGCGAATCCAATCTTTATGCTTTTCACTCAAGCCCATATCAATTACATAAATATTAATGCATTCTACATCCTGACTATTTTCTAATGCAGAAAGTATTGATGTAGCTGCAATCTCCGAATAAGAATCACTTGTTGACCATACTAGGTTCATTTTCTTTCCCCTTCTAAGCCACAATTTTCTCCAGGCTCAAATTCTTAGATAGCCCATAACATAACCTCATAACCCCTGCATTTATTCCGCTCCGGCGTGACTCAGTACGACTTTGATCGTTTTCAATATGATCTTAATATCCAGAGAAATCGACCAGTTGTGGATATACTCGCCATCCAGGCGGACAACTTCCTCGAAGTCCTTGATCGAGGATCTGCCGGAAACCTGCCACATTCCTGTGATGCCCGGCTTAAAGGCCAAGCGGAACTTATGGTGCAGTTCATATTGTTTGTATTCATCCATTGTCGGCGGTCTTGTCCCGACCAGCGACATGTCCCCCTTGAGCACATTCCAGAACTGCGGCAGCTCATCGATGGACATCTTACGGATAAATCGACCAAAAGGAAAGATTCGCGGGTCGTTTTCCATCTTGAACATCAGACCCTGCATCTCATTTTTCTTCATGAGCTCCTTTTTCCGCTCCTCCGCGTCCACATACATAGAACGGAATTTATAGATTTTGAACGGTCTGCCGTTACGCCCTACTCGGGTCTGTGAGAACAGCACCGGACCGGGCGCCTGGATCTTGATGATGGGTGCGACCAATAGATACGCAATGCCGGTAAATGCAAGGCCGATCAGCGCGGATGCAATGTCCATCATCCGCTTGATAAAGAGCTGTGTCTGTGTGACAAGCTTTGGGGAAGAGGTCACTGCCGTATAGGGACCGATTCTGGAGATTACCTGCGGGAAAGACGTAGGAAACAGAGTGGGGATACTAAGATGAATTGTCACTCCGATCTCTTCCGCGATCTTCATGATCTCACCCATCCGCTCATCGCTCGGCTTCACCGCCACAAAGATCTCATCCACCACCTGCTGACGCACATACTCCTTATATGTAGACATGTCCGCGACGACGGGGATTCCCTCTACGTTCTGTCCCTCTTCCGCATTCTTATCACTATACACAATACCGCTGATGCGATATCGGTTGTAGGTATCTCTCTGCAGATTCTCAAGCAGCGCCGGAATCTCATCGGACGGAGCGATCACAAGCATACATGAAACGCTTGCTTTCCCGACATGCTTTTTCAGAGCTTTTAGACTAATTCTTCCAAGATAAACAAAAAAGACACTGAACACCGCTGTCCCAATCAGGACATAGCGTGAGTAGTCATCTGTAGACTGAAATACAAAAAAATACATGAGCAGGACGACAGAGATGGCGAGGCATTGCTTCAGGACACTTTTCAGCTCCAGAAGATAGCCTCTTCTAAGAATACCAGAATAATTATTGATACAAAAGGCCATAACGATGTGCAGCAACGGGATGATCAGAATCAGATTCCGATAGAGCTCGTTATAAATAGGCAATCCTCCTTGGTTTCGTAGCAAATAGGCGAGAAACAGGGACAGCTCCAGGGCAAAAATATCGACAATGATGAAATCCCAATGCTTGTCCAAACTGTTTTTGGTTTGTCTATACATAATATACGTCCATATCCTTTGTGATTTTGATATTGAAAAAAGAGTAAGCTCCGCCATTCATGCCTAGAGTCCGCATGAATGGGAAACAGGTGTGTGGCACGGGATTCTCAAACGCGGCTGGGCGACGATTTGATAGGCCAATGCTTTGTGATTCTCTTACACAAACAGCTTCCAGGGAAGCTCACAAACCATCCTCTCCTTTCCTGATTATACACGGACAGTATACCATATTTCGCTAGGATTTGCAACGCTATTATCTTCCACTTCTGTTGAATCTGTTCGACATGTTCCTTATTCTCCGCTTTTCCACCGTTTTTTAGACAGATCCTACCAAATAAAAATGCCAAAGATCTTCGTTTTGAAAATCTTTGGCAAATATTCTTTACTCAACAGTGACACTTTTGGCCAGATTTCTCGGCTTATCTACATCATATCCCTTTTTCACCGACATATAATAGGCGATCAGCTGCTGCGGGATATTGGCCAGCAGAGAGGTAAACATCCAATTGCAGGACGGAATAGTGATGATCTCGTCCGCTACACTGCGGATCAGCGCCATATCCGCGTCCTCCGCCGCGATGCAGAGTACCTTCGCACCGCGGGCCTTGACCTCCTTAAGGTTGCTGATAGTCTTCTCGATCAGGCTCTTCTGCGTTACAATACCGATCACAAGCGTTCCCTTTTCAATCATCGCGATCGGTCCATGCTTCAATTCTCCGGCAGAATATGCCTCACTATGCAGATACGCGATCTCCTTGAGCTTCAGGGAGCCTTCCATTCCGGTGTAATAATCCAGTCCTCGTCCAACGTAGAACACATTGTACGGGTCATTCTCTTCCACAATCTTATGAATCTCTTCCGCCTTCTGGAGGATCTCCTCGATCTTGGCCGGCAGGCCGATCAGGTCACTGCGCAGTGCATGAAACTCTTCTGCAGTCATCTTTCCGCGCAGCATGGCAAAATGTGCCGCTAAGAGGTACATCGCGGCCAACTGGCAGGAATACGCCTTGGTACTGGCAACGGCAATCTCCGGCCCAGCCCAGGTATAGAATACATAATCCGCTTCCCGGCTGATACTGGAACCGACAACATTCACGATGCCCAGCACCTTGGCCCCCGCGGCCTTGGAGATCCGCAGCGCCGCGAGCGTATCCGCCGTCTCTCCGGACTGAGATACGACAATGACCAGCGTTTTCTCATCAATGATGGGATCCCGATACCGGAACTCGGAGGCCGTCTCCACGACCGTACTGACTCTGGCAATCCGCTCAATCAGGTACTTGCCTACCATCGCCGCATGATAAGCCGTGCCGCAGGCCACCAGATAGATCCGCTCCAGATGATCCAATACCTCCTGGCCGATTCCCAGATCCTCCATCCTCGGATGATCCACCGCGTCCTGCAGCCGGGAATTGAGCGTATCTCTGACCGCCTGGGGCTGCTCATAGATCTCCTTCAGCATAAAATGCGGATATCCGCCCTTTTCTGCTGCCGCTACATCCCAGGTCACGTGGAAAATGTCCCTGTGAATCGGATTTCCATCCGCTCCGACGATCTGGATCGTATCGGTCGTCAGAACCGCGATATCATGATTTTCCAAAAGATATACATCCCGGGTATGATTCAGTATGGCCGGGATATCGGACGCAATATAATTCTCCCCTTTACCGAGCCCTACAATCAGAGGACTGTCCTTTCTCGTCGCGTATATCGTGTCCGGATGGTCCGCAAAAAGGATCCCCAGACCATACGAACCACGCATGACGCTAAGGGCCTTATTGATCGCCTTCACCGGTTCCTTTTCCTGCTTATAATACCAGGCGATCACATTGGCCAGAATCTCTGTATCCGTCTCGGAAACAAAGGAATTGCCCTGTGCGATCAGCTGATCGCGCAGCTGTGCGTAATTTTCAATGATACCATTATGTACCACAACCACTGAGTGATCCATACTGCAATGCGGATGCGCATTAATATCGGACGGTTCACCATGCGTTGCCCAGCGGGTATGGCCGATTCCGGCGTACCCCTGCGGAAAACCGACCTCCTTAAGATGCTCCGCCAGGTTGGACAATCTTCCCTTTTTCTTTTCTATACAGATCCCTGAGGGCGTGAAAACCGCGATACCGGCCGAGTCATATCCCCGGTATTCCAGCTTGGCCAGCCCTTCCATGATAATATTGGTCGCCTTCTCTTCTTTACCGATATATCCGATGATTCCACACATAGCCTATTCTCCTTTCCGCTTTTTCGTCTCCATGTATATATTTTGTATATTCTGTGCGGTTTGCCCGTCTTCCAGGCTAACCACCGCGTGATTTCCATTAAAAAATTCTGTCTTATACTTTCTCTCCGGTTGATTCTTGGCGTAGATCTCCAGACTGACTCCGGCCTCCACTACCTCCGACGCCAGCTGCAGCTCCAGATATGCCCGCCGTTTATGACGGTCAATCCTACGGATGTACGCTTCCTTGCCTTTTAAAGGCCCCTCTGTGACGATAATCTCATTGTCCTGTATAATCCCGCGTGAAACCGGGATCACTTGCTCCTCATGCCCAAGCTCCCGAAGGAACGCCTCTTCAGCCGGTGTGATCGGCACAATCTCCGCCCCCACCGTTACAAGAGCTTTCCAGCCCGGGATCTGTCTCAGTCTGCGCTGAAGCTCCTCCGGCTCCCTTGTCTGCAGGAACACATATCCCGGAAACAGTACGCATGAACGGATCGTCCATGCGCCGCCCTGTTTTCTCATCTCATCATAATATGGCAAAAAACTTTTTTCCAGAACCGGCGCTTTTATTCTTTGTTCGCATTTTCTCTGATAACTCTGCTCCATCCCTGTAGGGACACGCATCACGTACCACATGCTCCCTCCTCCAGTTTCCGCAGATACATTCTGGCCGCCTTGAGTCCATCCATCGCGGCGGACATAATACCACCGGCATAGCCTGCGCCTTCTCCGATCGGATAGAGGCCCGGTATCGAAGAATTCATCGCAGCGTCCCGCAGCATCCGTACCGGTGAAGAACTTCTGGACTCCACTCCGGTCAATACCGCACCAGCCGAAGCAAAGCCCGGCATACTCTTTTCAAAGCCCAAAAGGCCCAATCCCAGGGAATGGGCAAGCTCCTCCGGCAAAACCTCCCCCAGTTCCGCCTCCTTCCATCCGGAAGTGCAGCTGGGTTCCACCTCTGAAAAAGGCGGCTGCCCCTTCGGCGCCTCCAGCCCCTGCCGCTTCAGGTACTCCCCTACAT
>CAVGBV010000086.1:0-8498 GCA_963627615.1 Alloprevotella sp. | reverse complement strand
TAATGCCCTTTACATCATCAATAACCGATTGGTAAATTGTCAATTCATTTGCCATACTTACACCTCGATTTCTGCGATAATCTTCGCTATTTCGTCACGAAGCACCTGCTCACGGGCAACAATTTTCTCAATCTCAGCATTGAGCTTTACAATGTCGATTTTCTCTCTGGTGTCCTCGGCTTCAACATAAGTGGACACGGAAAGATTGTAGTCGTTTTCTGCGATTTCTTCATAGCTTGCAAGATGAGAAAAGTGGGCTTCCTCCGCACGCTTGGCAAAGGTCTCCACGATTCTATCCATGTTCTCCTGTGTCAGCTTGTTGTTGTTCGTAACCTTGATGCACTCGCCGGAAGCGTCAATAAACAGGGTTTTGTTGTCGGCTTTGCCTTTCTTCAGAACCATAATACAAGTCGCAATAGACGTTCCGAAGAACAGATTGCTCGGCAACTGGATGATGCAGTCGATGTAGTTGTTATCAATCAGATACTTTCTGATTTTCTGCTCAGCACCACCACGGTACATAATGCCTGGAAAGCAGACGATCGCTGCTGTGCCGCCCGTTGCAAGCCAGGCAAGGGAGTGCATGATAAAAGCAAGGTCAGCTTTAGACTTTGGTGCGAGGACGCCGGCCGGAGAAAAACGAGGATCGTTAATCAGCAGAGGGTTATCATCGCCAGCCCACTTAATAGAGTAAGGGGGATTGGATACAATCAATTCAAACGGTTCATCGTCCCAATGCTGCGGTGCGGTCAGCGTATC
Organism: Alloprevotella sp.; assembly: GCA_963627615.1. Classification (GTDB taxonomy): domain Bacteria; phylum Bacillota; class Clostridia; order Lachnospirales; family Bianqueaceae; genus Faecimorpha. The sequence goes on along the minus strand of CAVGBV010000086.1, from coordinate 7,739 downwards.
TTCACAAGCAATGTCAAACTTATCAAAACCAATATCATGCAGGAACATATTGATACGGCAGAGGTTATAAGTAGTGATGTTGATTTCCTGTCCGAAGAAGCCGTTACGGACGGCATCCCTGCCAAGGACTTTTTCAGCTTTCAGAAGCAGAGAACCAGAGCCGCAGGCGGGATCATAAACCTTGTTGATTTCAGTCTTACCCACTGTGCCGAGGCGGGTCAGCAGCTCGGAAACATCGGCTGGTGTAAAGAACTCGCCGCCGGACTTGCCTGCTCCAGATGCATACATGGTCATCAGGTATTCGTAAGCATCGCCAAAGGCATCAATGTCGTGATCCTTCACATCGCCAAGATTCATATTGGCGACGCCATGCAGGAGTTTTGCAAGGCGTTCATTTCTCTTTGCAACAGTAGAGCCGAGTTTGTTGCTGTTCACGTCAAAATCATCGAACAGCCCGGCGAAACTGCTTTCAGAGGAAGAGCCCTTTGCGGATGCTTCAATATGGTTGAACACACGCTCCAAAGTTTCATTCAGATTTTCGTCATTGTCGGCTCTGAGATTTACATTGGAGAACAGCTCAGACGGCAGAATGAAAAAACCTTTTTCTTCAACCAGTCCTTCACGGGCCTCCTCAGCGTCGACATCCGGCATTTTTGCATAGTCAAAAGCGGTGTTCCCGGCTTCATGTTCGCCGGAGTTGACATAGCTTGTCAGGTTTTCGGAAATGTATCGATAGAACATCGTGCCAAGGACATAGTTCTTGAAATCCCAACCGTCCACAGCTCCACGCAGCTCGTCTGCGATTGCCCATATCGCACGGTGCAGTTCGTCCCGCTCTTGTTCTTTCTTTGTATCAATCATTGTTTCTGTTCTCCTTTTCATCAGGTATAAATTCCAGAATTTCGTCAACGCCGCAACCAAGGGCAGAACATAGCTTTTCAATGCTCTCCAATGAAACATACTGGTCTCTTCTAAGTCGGGTTAAAATGTTGGCACTAAAGCCTGCTTGTTCTGTTAATTCAGCCGTTGCAATACCACGGTCGATTAACAGATGAAATAGTTTTTTATATGTAACAGCCATAGCATCCTCCCGATTTAAAAATATCCTTATTTAATTATATCACGACAATGTGAATTTTTCAAGCAATCGGGATGAAATGCCTTGATTTAATCCCGCGATATTGTGATGGATCTGCTGAATATCGGCGAGAACAGCGCCACTCTATCTGCATATATTTTAAAGAAGTATATGCAGATAATTCGGATAGAAGCTTGTTTTTCTGCACATAATATGCTATAATTATATGCAGAAAGGCTGGTGCTGTATGAGAAAATTCGATTACTCCTTTTTGAATAACGGTTTACTGCCTACAAACCTTGTGAACCTCACTTGCAATATTGTAGCGCTGAAAACCATGGCAGGCGTGCGCAAGGACGAATACACGCAGATTTTTACAGAGTTGGAAGCTGTCGCAAAAGTGCAGTCCATCAAAAGCTCCAACGCCATTGAGGGCATTGTGACCAGCGACGAGCGTATCGCCGCCATTGTCAATCAGAACAGTGTTCCGCTGAACCACAACGAGGCGGAGATCGCCGGGTACAGAGATGCTTTGAATGAAATCCACTTGGGCTATGAATACATCAACTTTCGGCAGAGCGACATTCTGCGGCTGCACGAAATAATGATGAGCTTTGCGGGCTATGAGTACGGTGGGCAGTACAAGACAGACGATAATGTGATTCTGGAGATCGACGCTGCCGGAAACCGCTGTGTCCGTTTCCGACCCACGCCTGCAAGCGAAACACCGAAAGCAATGGAGCAGTTGGAGCTTGCCTATCTGGATGCCCGAAACGATGCAAATATCAACCAGCTTCTTTTGATCCCCTGTGTCATTCTGGACTTTCTCTGCATCCACCCATTCCGGGACGGCAACGGCAGAATGTCCCGCCTGCTCTCGCTGCTGCTGTTATATAAAAACGGCTTTGACGCCGGTAAATATGTGTCCTTTGAGGAGCAGATCAACAACTATAAGACGTATTATTACGAAGCCCTGCGGCAGTCCTCGACAGGATGGGAAACGAATGAAAACTCTTATTTCCCCTTTATCGAGAATTTCCTCTCCACCCTCTATATGTGCTACAAAGAACTGGACAAGCGGTTTGCGGTGATACACGGTAAAAAGATCACAAAGAAAGCCCGTGTGGAGGCGACCCTCCTGAACAGCCTGACACCGCTATCCAAAGCCGAAATCTGCAAAATCCTCCCCGATGTCAGCCCCACAACCGTCGAAGCTGTTCTCGGCGCAATGGTCAAGACTGGTTCGATAACGCGGATCGGCGCAGGACGAACGACGAGATATATTAAAGCATAACCGTTATACACCTTATATTTCCAACACAAAACGCCGGGTTTTTGAAACCCGGCGTTTTGTGTTGGAAATCATAACGAAACTGCCGCACATTCGTGCGACAGCTCCCTTCTCTTTTACTTGGAAAGCTGGCGAACCGCCTCAAATCCTTCCTCCAGATCGGCCAGAATATCGTCGATATGCTCCGTACCGATGGACAGACGGATGGTATTGGGGTAAATGTCCTGATCCTTCAGCTCTTCTGCCGTAAGCTGAGAATGCGTCGTCGTAGCCGGGTGAATGACCAGGCTCTTAACATCCGCCACGTTGGCCAGCAGGGAGAAGATCTTCAGATGATCGATAAATGTATGCGCCTCTTTCTGTCCGCCCTTGATCTGGAAGGTAAAGATCGACGCGCCGCCATTGGGGAAATACTTCTCATACAGCGCATGATCCGGATGATCCGGCAGAGACGGATGGTTGACATGCTCTACCAGCGGATGCGCGGCCAGATACTTTACAACCTTCAGCGTATTCTCCACATGACGCTCAAGGCGCAATGACAGGGTCTCGACTCCCTGCAGCAGCAAAAACGCATTGAACGGAGAAATCGTCGCTCCGGTATCTCGCAGAAGCACCGCACGGATATAGGTTACAAAAGCCGCAGGGCCGGCTGCGTCCACAAAAGATACGCCATGATAGCTGGGATTCGGCTCTGCGATGGCCGGATACTTACCGCTGGCTTTCCAATCAAACTTACCAGAGTCTACAATCACGCCGCCCAGCGTCGTGCCATGTCCGCCGATGAACTTGGTCGCGGAGTGTACCACAATATCCGCTCCATGCTCGATCGGACGAATCAGGTAAGGAGTACCGAAAGTATTGTCGATAACCAACGGAAGGCCATGCTTATGCGCGATCTCCGCAATCGCGTCGATGTCCGGGATATCACTGTTGGGATTGCCCAGCGTCTCCAGATAGATCGCCCGAGTATTCTCCTGAATGGCATCTTCCACTTCCTTCAGGTTATGCGCATCCACAAAGGTTGTGCTGACGCCGTAATGAGGAAGGGTATGCTCCAGCAGATTATAACTGCCGCCATAGATGGTCTTCTGAGATACAATATGCCCGCCGTCCGCGGCCAGAGCCTCGATCGTATACGCAATCGCAGCGGCACCGGATGCCAGAGCCAAAGCAGCCACACCGCCTTCAAGCGCTGCGATACGCTTCTCCAGCACATCCTGCGTGGAGTTCGTCAAACGTCCGTAAATATTACCCGCATCCGCCAATCCGAAACGCGCGGCCGCATGCGCGGAATTCTTGAATACATAAGAAGTGGTCTGATAAATGGGAACTGCCCGTGCATCGGTTGCCGGATCCGGCTCCTCCTGTCCAACGTGCAATTGTAATGTCTCAAATTTATACTTGCTCATCTTGGTACTCCTCCTTTGCTTGATTACACGCCTATTATATCTTATATAACCTACTATGTCAATAGGCAAAATTGGTTTTAAAAATTTTTCTTGAAAACCCTATTACCTTCTGGTATAATAGGTTAAAGAGAGGAGAGATATTATGATTTCTACGAAAGGACGTTATGCCCTGCGTGTTATGATTGACTTGGCCGAGCATCAGGAGGATCGCTATATTCCTCTGAAGGATATCGCAGCGCGTCAGGAAATCTCCGAAAAATACCTTGAGATCATTCTGAAAGCACTGGTACAGGAAAAGCTTCTCGTGGGCCTCCGCGGCAAAGGCGGCGGCTATAAGCTGACCCGTTCACCAGAAGAATATACCGTTGAGGAGATTTTGGAACTGACAGAGGGTTCTCTGTCCTCGGTCGCCTGTCAGGGTGTGCAGGGCGGTTCCTGTGAACGCTCCGGCGCCTGTCCTACCCTACCCATGTGGATTCGCTTTGATAAAATGGTACACGAATTCTTCGCCGGAATCACTCTGGCCGATCTCTTAAAAGAAAAGCAGAGTCTAGGGTAAATGTCTCTGCAAAAAAGGTGCTGTCTCCGAGGCAGTACCTTTTTTTGTGCAATAAAAAAACGGCTTTTTTACAAAGCCGTTTATCCCAAGGCAACATCCAGAACCATCATGATCAGGAAGCCTGCCATCACGCCCAGTGTTCCAAGATTAGAATGCTCACCCAGATGTGCTTCCGGAATCAGCTCCTCCACCACGACATACATCATCGCACCCGCGGCAAAAGAAAGCAGCCAAGGCATCAGCGACTGAATGCTTCCCGCTACCAAAACCACCAGGATCCCGAAAATAGGCTCTACAATCCCTGAGAGCGTTCCGTACAGAAAGGACTTGCCCACGGACATTCCTTCCTGTCGCAGCGGAAGAGAAATCGCCGCGCCCTCTGGAAAGTTCTGAATGCCAATTCCCAGCGCCAGCGCCATGGCGGCGGAAAGCGATGCCGCTTCGCCGCCATGCTGTGCCGCCAGAGCAAATGACAGTCCGACCGCCATTCCTTCCGGAATGTTATGCAGCGTCACTGCCAAAACCAGAAGCGTCGTCCGCTTCCAGGAGGAATGCAGCCCTTCCGGCTGTTTTGCCTCCAAATGCAGATGGGGCAGAAGAAAATCCAGTCCCATCAAAAACACGATGCCAAGAATGAAACCGCCCGCTGCCGGGACCCACCCGATTCCGCCGGAGGCTGTCGCCTCTTCAATGGCCGGAATCAGCAGACTCCAAACGGAGGCCGCGATCATAACGCCCGCGGCGAAACCCAGAAAGATCCTCTGGATAAAGGCATTCACCGTTTTGCGGAAGAAAAAAACCATCGACGCGCCCAAGGCCGTCATCAAAAAGGTAAAGCCCGTTCCCAACATAGCAGATACTATCGGCGGCATTGTGTTTCCTCCTTACAATCGTATCTTATCTATGAACGCGAAATGCGTTTACGCCCGGATAAACAGCGCCAGCACCCAGCTCCTCTTCGATTCTCAGCAGCTGATTGTACTTGGCAACACGCTCGCTTCGGCTCGGAGCACCGGTCTTGATCTGGCAGGTATTCAGAGCTACAGCCAGGTCAGCGATGGTGGTATCCTCGGTCTCACCGGAACGATGAGAAGTGATGGCGGTATAGTTCGCCTCATGCGCCATCTTGATCGCTTCCAGCGTCTCGGATACAGAACCGATCTGGTTCAGCTTGATCAGGATCGCGTTGCCGCAATGCAGAGTGATACCCTTATGCAGACGCTCGGTGTTGGTTACGAACAGGTCGTCGCCAACCAGCTGTACAGTCTTGCCCAGCTCTTCAGTCATCATCTTCCAGCCTTCCCAGTCCTCTTCATCCAGGCCATCCTCGATGGAGTAGATCGGGTACTTGTCGCACAGGCTCTTCCAGTGTGCTACCAGCTCAGCGGAGGTGAACTTCTTACCGGTCTTAGGCAGTACATACTCGCCCTTCTTCTCGCCCTTCCACTCACTGGAAGCAGCGTCGATCGCCAGTACGAAATCCTTGCCCGGCTCATAACCAGCCTTCTTAACAGCCTCAAGAATCAGCTGAATCGCCTCTTCGTCGCTTGCCAGGTTCGGTGCGAAACCGCCCTCATCACCTACGGAGGTAGCCAGGCCCTTGCTCTTCAGCAGTGCTGCCAGAGCGTGGAATACCTCAGTACACCAGCGCAGGCCTTCCTTGAAGCTCTCAGCGCCTACGGGCATAATCATGAACTCCTGTACATCTACGGTGTTGGCCGCATGTGCGCCGCCGTTCAGGATGTTCATCATCGGAACCGGCAGACGATTGCCGCTGATTCCGCCCAGGAAACGATACAGCGGAACATTCAGTGCCAGAGCTGCCGCTCTTGCGCAGGCAATGGATACTGCCAGAATCGCGTTTGCGCCCAGATTGGACTTATCCTTGGTTCCGTCTGCCTTGATCATCGCAGCGTCTACCGCATAGATATCAGAAGCATCCATTCCCTTCAGCGTATCGTTGATTACAGTATTGATATTCTCCACTGCCTTGGTTACGCCCTTACCGCCAAAACGGCTCTTATCGCCATCACGAAGCTCCAGAGCCTCAAACTCTCCGGTAGACGCTCCGCTCGGAGCTGCGCCTCTGCCTACTACTCCACACGCCAGAACAACCTCTGCCTCCACTGTCGGATTGCCTCTGGAGTCGATAATCTCTCGACCAATTACTTGCTCGATACTAAGTTTCATTAGAATCCCTTCCTTTCCACTATTAGTTAGGACAAGCCAAACCATCAGTATTATACCATTCTTTTATAAAAATGACAATACATTCCTAAAAAATAACATTCTTCGCACACCATCATTTGCCGCTTACATAGAGCGTTTTCTGATGTGTATAGATCACAAAACCGGGTTTGGAGCCGGACGGCTTCTTGACATACCTTTTCTGCGTATAATCGACCGCTACGGTACTACCTTCCGAAGCCTTGGAATGCCCTGCCGCGATCTGCGCCGCTTCCAGGATGCTCTGATCCGTATAGTCCGTCCCATATTCCTTGTCCGCGCAGAACAAAACCGTATGCGAACCCGGAATATCCTTTACGTGAAACCACAGATCCTTGGGTCCTGCCATCCGGAAAGTCAGCTGATCGTTTTGGATATTATTTTTGCCGGTCAGCACCTTGAGTCCCTCGCTGGTCACGGCCTCCAAAGGGTGGCTTGCCGCGAGATTTTTCTTTTTCTGCCGATTTTTACGGATATATCCGGTCTCATGAAGCTCCAGACGGATATCCTCCAGATCCTTCTCACAGTCCGCAAGCTCCATCGCTCCCAACAGGCTCTCCAGATATCCAATCTCCTCTTCCGTCTGAACAATCTGTTCCGAGAGCGCCTCTTCGGTCCGTTTCAGCTTATTATACCGGCCATAATACCGCTGGGCATTCTGTGCGGGAGTCAGATTGTTTTTGAGGGGGATCTCCACCATTTTAGGGGGATCCTCATAAAAATCCTCTGCCTGCAGCACACGGTCCCCCAAAGAGAGCCGGTAAATATTCGCGGTTACCAGATCGCCCATACGCTGATATTTTTCCCGTCCCTGTGTGTCCTCAAGCTGCTTATACTGCAGCTCACATTTTCTGCGGGCCCGCTCCAGATTGGTCATGACAAGCTTATGCAGATCCTGCGCCTTCTGCTTCAGTCGGTTTCGGTTATCCTGCCGGACATAATATACATCCAGCAACGCGGACGGCGCCGCAAAATGCTTCTCCTCCACTCCGGCCATCATCCGGCACGGAAACATGGAGTATTCCCGCATATTCTCTCCATCCATATAGATTACAGGCTGAGGCTCTGTCTCCGGGACGCTCTCAAAGAATTCCGCAAAAACCTGATACAGACGGATTCGTTCCTCTGCCGAGAGTTCTCTGTAAGAGGCCCGTTCCGGCAGCTCTGCCCGAA
>CAVGBV010000085.1:0-8838 GCA_963627615.1 Alloprevotella sp. | reverse complement strand
GTGTAGAAGACGTCAAAATGCATTTTAAGAACGGAGAGATCAAGGCGCTGGACGGTGTGTCGCTGGAGATTCATAAGGGCGAGGTTGTGGTCATCATTGGGCCCTCCGGTTCCGGTAAGTCCACGCTGCTGCGCTGCCTGAACCGCCTGGAGACTCCGACATCCGGGCACATCTATGTGGATAATGTGGATATCACCAATCCAAAAACAGATATCAACCATCATCGCCAGAAGATGGGGATGGTATTCCAGCATTTTAATCTGTTCCCCAATATGACGATTCTCAAGAATATGACGCTTGCGCCGACCCTGCTTTTGAAAAAGAGTAAGCAGGAGGCAGAGGAGCAGGCCATGCAGCTTCTGGAACGTGTCGGGCTGGCAGATAGAGCCGGGGCGTATCCGTCACAGCTCTCCGGCGGACAAAAGCAGCGAATTGCCATTGTCCGGGCGCTATGCATGAATCCGGAGATTATGCTCTTTGATGAGCCGACATCAGCGCTGGATCCGGAGATGGTGGGAGAAGTACTGGAGGTTATGAAGGAGATGGCGAAGTCAGGTATGACGATGGCGGTGGTCACACATGAGATGGGCTTTGCGAGAGAAGTCGCAAGCCGTGTCATCTTCATGGCCAACGGCAAGATCGTCGAAGAGAACTCCCCCGAAGAGTTCTTCGCTCATCCGCAGGAGGAGCGTACCAAAGAATTTTTGTCCAAGGTTCTGTAATCACATAAAAAAGATCCGAATGGTTTGCGCCATTCGGATCTTTTTGACTTATTTCCAGATTTCATCCGAGATCTCTTTTACCAGTGCCAGCTTGGCCCACTGCTCTTCTTCGGTCAGCTTGTTGCCAATCTCACAGGAGGCGAATCCGCACTGTGGGCTCAGGCACAGCCGATCCAGCGGAAGGTACTGCGCAGCCTTATGAATTCGGTCGATGACCGTCTGTTTATCCTCCAGCTGGGGGGATTTGGTGGTGATCAGGCCAAGGACGACCTTCTTATCGCCGGAGACCTCAGCCAGAGGCTCAAAGCCGCCGGAGCGCTCATCGTCAAATTCCAGATAGTATGCGGATACATTTTCACGGGCAAACAGCGTCTTGGCAACACTGTCATAAGCGCCGCTGCTTGCGTAGGTGGAGTGGAAATTGCCGCGGCACACATGCGTTGTGATGACCAGATCCTCCGGAGCTTTCGCGATTGCGAGGTTATTGATATTCAGCAGCTGTTCCTTGATCTTTTCCAGGCCGCCCTGATCCGTGCCGAAGAGCTCACAGGCGCGAGGATCCACCAGCATTCCCCAGGAACAGTCGTCCAGCTGAAGATTATGGCAGCCGGCGGCATACAGATCATCGATGACCTTCTGATAGCCCTGAGCGATGTCCTCGACCAGTTCTTCGGTAAATTTATAGTATTTGCGGGTATTTTTGAGAGCAAAAGGCATGATCATCTGCTCCAGAAACTGAGCCGGAGCCGGGATGGTTTGCTTGGCGACAGTATTTTCATCTTCCAGTGCGTGAACGAACCGGAAATGCTCTACGAAAGGATGACTCTCTACGGAGACCTTGCCGGTCAGATAGGTGTCGTCGATCATCGCGGCTTCCCCGTGAAAGGGCAGTCCGGTCAGAGTCTTGGAATGGCCGACTCCATGAAAGCCCCACATGAAATCCAGATGCCAGGTGGCTCGGCGGAATTCGCCATCCGTGATCACATGATATCCGGCCGCTTTCTGCTTGGCGACAAGATCCAGAATGCACTCGTCCTCTACAGCCTTCAGGTCCGCGGAAGTGATGTTTCCGGATTCAAAATCAGCGCGGGCCTTTTTCAACGGAGCCGGCCGCAGGAAGCTTCCTACATAGTCATAACGAAAGGGTACATGGGACTTGGACATGATATCTCTCCTCTTTTATTCTTTTCTCTGAGTACAGGCTATAGTATAAAGGATGCGAGGAAGTTTGTAAAATACAAGAAAAAGCACGTTGTCCATAGCTTCAGACTATGGACACGTGCTTTTTTAACGCTTCAAGATAGGAACTTGCCAGAGGGCTGAGCAGTCCTTTTTTAGGTGTGATATAACCGATCTGCATACTGCCTTCCCCGGCCAATGGGAGAGCGATGATATCCGCTCCGTTCAGCTTTTGGTCAATCACGCCGCTGCACACCGTATAACCATTTAATCCGATCAGCAGATTAAACAATGTCGCGCGGTCCCGAACCCGTATATTTTTCCGGCGCTCAGAGGCGGAGAACAGCTCCTCTGAAAAGTAAAAGGAGTTGTGGTCGCCCTGCTCAAAGGACAGGTAGGGATAGGGTTCCAAATCCTCGTTGGTCACCTGTGCGAGACAAGCCAGCGGATGGTTTCGGCTGAGAAAGACATGAGCCTGGGCAGTGAATAGCCGGGTGAATTGCAGCTGATTGGCATTTAAGAGTTTGCGGAGAACCGCTTCGTTGAATTCATTCAGAAACAGAATGCCGAGTTCACTCTTCAGCTGCGCCACATCTTCGATGATTTCATAGGTCTGCGTTTCGCGCAGGCTAAAATCATATTCATCCTGTCCATACTGCTTGATTAAGTCTACAAAGGCATTGACCGCGAAAGAATAATGCTGTGTAGAGATACAGAACTGTTTTTTACCGCCGTCGCCGCCTTTATATTTGTCCTCCAGGATAGAGGCCTGTTCCAATACCTGGCGGGCATAGCCCAGAAATTGTTCGCCTTCTTTAGAGATATGGATGCCCTTATTGGTCCGTTGAAAGATGACGACATGCATCTCCCGTTCCAGATCATGGATCGCGTTGGTTAGACTGGGCTGGGCAATAAAGAGCTTTTTGGCAGCCTCGGTGATGCTGCCCGTCTCAGCGACGGTTACGGCATATTTTAATTGCTGCAGGGTCATAGGGAGTCCCAGGTCTTCAGTACGTCGGCATAAAAGGCTTCCATCTCCTCATAGGTGGGGAAGGTCGCGATGTAGATCTGATTGCCCATGGCACCGGCCAAAACCTCCGGGAGACGGCCGGACATCCGGATATGACTGCCGTATTTGGCCAGAAGATCCTCGTGGGACAAGACAAAATGTTTCCCGTCCCGGCGTCCTGCAAAGGCACAGAAGGAGTGCTCTCTCACCGGCATGTCCGTATGATCAAACGCGATCATATCGGCCCAGATCTTATATACATCGGTACTATAGGCATAGTCGATCATATCCGGGGTGAAGCCGCCGCAGGGACGCATGTTGACTTCCAGAGCGACAACGTCTCCTTTTTTGCCCATTCCAGGCTGGTCCTGGGTCAGACGGAAGAATTCGAAATGGATAAAACGGCTCTTGACGCCAAAGCTCTTGACGGCAGCGCGTCCGGCACGGCGTACATCCTCCGGCAGATCCTTTACAATATAATAGATGGAATTATCCTGGTTGTTGACGATATCCATAATGGACATCGGTGTGACATTGCCCGTTTCAAACATGGGACGACCTTGAGAATCGATGATCGCGTCATAGGAGTTGATGATCGCGTGGATGAACTCTTCCATAATATAAGGGATTCGGACATCCCGATTCCTGAAGAAGTTCCACAGATCCTCATCGGAGGAAAGCTTATAGGTATGGGAAGCGCCCACACCGTTATCCGGCTTGACGACAACGGGATAGCCCACCTCCTGAATAAAGGAGAGGCATCCTTCGATCGTGTCCACCAGGTGATAGCGCGCGGTAGCGATACCGGCCTTGGCATAGAACTCTTTCATTTTGGATTTGTATTTGATGCGCGGCATATCCTCCGTCATAAATCCGCTGGTAATATGGAAGTCTGTACGCAGCCGGGCATCCTGCTCCAGCCAGTACTCATTGTTGGATTCCAGCCAGTCGATCCGGCCGTACTGAGAGATCAGATAGGCAACGGTACGGTAGACCTCTTCGTAGTTTTCAAGATTACTGACCTTGCAGTAGCGGTTCAGGTTCTCTCTTACCTCCGGCGCCAGCTCTTCTTCCGGCTGATCGCCGATTCCCAGCACATTCATGCCGTTTTTCTTTAATTCCCGGCAGAACAGCCAATAATTGGTAGGAAAGTTGGGAGAGATAAATACGACGTTTTTCATGATGGTGCCTTCTTTCTCTGAATGATTTATCCAAGCAGGTATGGCAGATAATAGGGAACCTGCTTATGCCACCAATCCCAGTCATGGGCGCAGTCATAGCCCCAGAAATCCACCCAGGCATGGATCCCCTTCTGCTCGAAAATCTGCTGCATCTGCCGAGTCGAATCCGGAAGCTCCCACGGCCCCTGACCTACACAGAGAACGGCTTTTTTCTGGTTGTAGGCCGCGATATACGGATGGGAAGGATCCATACCGCCCAGATAATGGATGGGAGAATTTCGATAGACGACTTCGTCCATATATTGAGAGAATCCGTATTCTGCTGTGTAGATGCCGCTTAACGCCAACAGGCGGTCGAAGAGACCGGGATAGCGGAAATACAGGTTCGCGGCGTGGGTCGCTCCCAGACTGCATCCAAAGGTCATGATTCCGGGCGTGCCGCTCCAGCCGTTGCGGGTATTGGCATACCAATGCATATAGGGAGCGATTTCGTCCGTGATATACCGCAGCCAATCCTCATAGCGGCGAATCCGCCAATAAGCGTCCCCATTCGGATTGGACCAGGTCTCCTGATCCAGGGTATCGATGGAAAAAACGGTGACCTGTCCGGAATCGATCCACGGAGCCCAGGTATCCGTCATATGATAATTTTCAAAATCATAAAACCGTCCGTCCTGGCAGGGAATGAACAGCACGGGACGCCCGGCGTGTCCATAGATCTTACACTCCATATCCCGGCCAAGAGCGGGACTGTACCAATGATGATATTGTGTTTCCATATCTGACGCCTCTTTTATTGCAGATTATACAGCAGCGTATTGAAAAAGAAAGGAATCTGACGTTCCCAACTGGCTTCGCAATGGTCGCCTCCGGGAACGATCCGGCAGGACAGCTGGATCTCACGGTCAATCAGAAGAGAAGCGACCTGACCGAAGCGGTGCCGCATATTCGGATGAAAACGGATCTCACGGGAGCCATAGTCCATGTAGAGGACCGTGTCAGGCGCGAGGCGGGCATTGCGGATCAGGGCGTCTAACTGTTCGGCGGCAAACCAGATGGAGGGGGAGAGAGCGGCTGCTCTGGAAAATATGGTATTATACTCCAACAGAGCATACAGGCTCATCAGTCCGCCCATGGAGCTGCCGGCGATAAAGGTGTGCCTGCGGTCCGGCAGAGTCGGGTAATGGCTGTCAATCAGAGGCTTAAAGGTGTGGACCCACCAGTCCATTGTTGTCTTGCCGCGTCCGGTGATATGCCCCAGCTTAGGATCCGAGAAAGTAAAAGGTGAGTATTCGGACAGGCGGCCGCCGTCAGGGCTGTGGTTGCATTCTACAGCGGCGATGATCATCTCGGTTCCGGTCCGGTCCATATAATCAAGCATTCCCCAGCTCTTTCCGTAGGTCGCGTCCTCATCATAGAACACATTGTGTCCGTCAAACATATACAGAACAGGGTAGCGGCGTTCCGGATCCTCCTGACAGGAGTCGGGGATATAGACATAAACGCTGCGGAGAGCGTCCCCTGTCAGCTCAGGAATAGCGATGTCCCATTTTTCAAGCATAATTATACTCCTTTCTGTATGGAGTCTGGCCAATTATTCGCTCTCGAGCTGCAATTCCACCGGACAGTGATCCGATCCCAGAACGTCGCTGTGGATGGAAGCGGCCTTCAGACGGGGAGCCAGCTCCGCGGAAACCAGAAAATAGTCGATTCTCCACCCGACGTTCTTTTCGCGGGCATGGAACATATAAGACCACCAGGAATACGCATCCGTCTGGTCCGGATGAAAATAACGGAATGTATCGATCCAGCCGGAGTCCAGAAGCTCCGTCATCTTGCCGCGCTCCGCATCGGTAAAACCGGCATTGTTATGGTTGGACTTGGGATTCTTCAGGTCAATTTCACAATGCGCGACATTCAGGTCCCCGCAAACGGTCACGGGTTTATGCTGCCGCAGACCGTTCAGATAGGCGCGGAAGGCGTCCTCCCATTGCATGCGGTATTCCAGACGCGTGAGCTCACGCTGTGAGTTCGGGGTATAGACATTGACCAGGTAGAAGGAGGGATATTCCAGAGTCAATACCCGGCCCTCATGATCATGTTCCTCGATACCGATACCGCGTGTTACGGCAAGGGGTTCCTCACGGCTGAAGACCGCTGTGCCGGAATATCCTTTCTTTTCGGCATAGTTCCAGTATGCGTGATAGTCTTCCCGGGGCCATTGGATCTGGCCTTCCTGCAATTTGGTTTCCTGCAGACACACAATATCCGCGTTAACAGTATCGAAGAAGTCTAAGAATCCCTTTTGCATACAGGCCCGCAGGCCATTGACATTCCATGAGATGAGTTTGAGTGTGGCCATATATATCTCCTTATTTATAAAATCATCCTCGACAGATATCCTATCACATTTTGAGGAAGGATTCAAGTCAGTCGGCCCATTTGCCGTCCAGCATCCGCAGGACCACATCGGCCTGCTCGGCAACAGAGTTGTCATGCGTAACGACAATGACGGTACTGTCCTCCTCATGGGCGAGCTTGCGAAGGATCTCCACAATGTTGCGCGTATTGGTAGAATCCAGATTTCCGGTGGGCTCGTCGGCCAGCAGGATCTTGCTGCCCTGGGCCAGGGTACGGGCGATCGCGACCCGCTGCTGTTCGCCGCCGGAGAGGTGGTTGGGCAGCCGCTTATCATAGGCGGCTGGCAGCTCTACCCGCTCACGCATCTCATGAGCTAGAGCCAAAGCTTCTTTGGATGGCATCTTCTTTAGCGTCAGGGGATACTGGATATTTTCTTCTACGGTGAGCAGCGGGAAAAGGTTGTAATTCTGATAGATTACGGATACGGCTTCCCGGCGCATTTTGCTTCGGTTCCAGTCCCTGGTGGAGACCCCGTTAATGAGGATATCTCCGCTGGTAGGAAGATCCAGTCCGGCCATCAGAGACAGAAGGGTGGTTTTTCCGGAACCGGATTTGCCGACAATGGCGTAGAGTTTACCGGATTCAAAATCATAGCTGATCCCGTTAATCGCCTGCACTGTCTGATATTTTCCCTGATAACGATAGCATACATCCTTCAAGAGAATACCCATTTATTCTTCCTCCTTTAGATTGCCTAATAGATTGCGGCGCAGGAAAATCAACAGAGAGAATCCCAGACCGCAAGCGAATAACCCTAAAAAGACGCCCAGCCGTTCCGGCGGCTGCCATAGCCAGACAGCTCCACCCAACAGCGCGCCCAGGACGCCATAGAGCAGATTTTCCACAGCATAGCCCAGAAAAATGGAAGAGGTTCTGGTTCCCATGGTTCGCAGCAGCAGAATTTCACGTTTTTGCTGGCGGATCACCAGAAAGCCGATCAGGAAACCGGAAGCGGCGGATAACAGGAATACCAGAGCTGTGCAGGCACGGTTAATGGCTAGTGAGTTGCGGAGAGTGACAGACGCCTGTTTCAGCGCGGCATCGTTGATATCCAGGGCGTAAGGATATGTCTCGTATCCAAAGCGGCCCCAATAGACGGGAGTGCCTAGCGGATCAGGTTCAGCAAACCATCTTTCCGCGATCCTGCGGATGGTGTCCAGCTGATTGTTGTCGGCTACGGTCGCTCCTACGGCATTTAGCTTATGAGTAATGGAGAGGTCGAGACAAACATTGATCATGCATTGATAGGGACAAATGAGTTCTGTAGAGGATCCTTCGTAGGTGCCTACAATCTGAAATGTTTCAGGAAATGTATGCGCGCCGCTCATGAGATCGACACGATCCTTGTAGTAAGTTGTGACAGTCACTGTGATCGGTTCGGTCAGATTCGGATAGAGAGAGGCCGGGGCGATCGCGATCCACTCAGATCCTGAAAAAATGCTTTCATCATATCCCGGCAGGAAGTGTACGACAAAGGTACCGTCGAGCTGTCGGAGTCTGTGTCCCTCAAGGGAAGTGATCCCGCGGAGATAGGTAAGCTCGGACTCAGTAATCTCGACGCCGGAGCTGAGATACACATCCTTTACGTATTTTGCGAAATTGGGCGTCATATAATCGTCTCCGGTAAAGACACCGCCGAACCAGGGATAGATGCTCAGATTGGCCGTAGTGCTGCCGTAGAGATTGGTGACATTCAGGGAAACCGGCAGGGTCTGATACAGATATTCATAGTTTTTTTGCTGAGCGAGATTTGAAGCATTCAGACCGCACAATGCCGCGGAGAGGATGGAAGCGAACAGGCAGACACCCAGTGCCATCCAGGGACTGCGCCGAAGCCGACGGAACAGATATCGAAACATGGGGTTACCTCCTTTTTGCGAGTCCGCGCTCCCGCGTCAGGAACAGTGCGGGGATCACGGAGAACAGTGCGGCCAGTATGAGCTGTCCCAGAGCCAGCGACAGAAAATGAATCGGATCCATGCTCAGAGTCATCGTCACGTCTGCCCCCTGAGCGAGGAGAGAGACGACCTGATCCCAGCAGACAGCGCCCAGAGCGAGGCCCAGCAAGGTTCCCGGAACGAGGACGGTGAGACTTCCCAGCAATACATGAAGGATCATCTTGTATTTAGGAGTTCCAAGAGAAGACATGGTGTACACATTTTTTCCCTGCTGCGCCGGATAGAGCAGCAAGAAGAGCAGCAGGAGACCGGCATAGAGCGCGATTCCGACACCGGCGGCGCCGCGGGCCATGGCCGCATAGTCAAAAATACTGCCGGCGATCTGGGTATAGCCCTGATCATAATAAGAGTACATGTATTCGAATCCG
>CAVGBV010000084.1:0-8859 GCA_963627615.1 Alloprevotella sp. | reverse complement strand
GCAATACCCCCAATACTGGGTGTCCAGTATTGGGGGTACATATCACGTGAGTGCGGCAGCACCTTGTTATAGCATTTTTATTTTCTTACAGTCCATCGGTTCAGATACTTTTTGTTATAATACACACCTCTTGCCAATACAAGCAAAACCATAATTATCACACAAGCAGAATTTCTTGTGATTGGGAAAAAGTAGACGATGAATGCGATGATTCCGTATAATAAAATATTAATTCTTTGATGAGATATAAAACTTTTCCTGGTAGACTCATCGAGTTCAGTAAGAATTTTCTTCCCTGAAACGATACTCTCATATTTGAAAGATAACGCAAACAGCAGCATCGCAAGAAAAGCCAGAATTAGCAAATATGCCTCTGAAAATTGTATCATTTTAAGTTTTTATACAATTTAAATTTGCAAGGTCCATTTTCGCTTGAATTAATATTTGCTTGATTGAAAGAGTTTTCGATTCTTTCAATTGTAAATAGATCTCCATTTGTCTCTTTATAAGTTCCGAGATTTAAAGAATCACTATTCGACACAACATTTGAAGCTGAAACATTTGCTGTTGTTAACAACGAAAATAAGATTGTAAAAACAAGGACCATACTTATTATCCTACTTCAATTGAAGATATGAATACAACAAAGAAAAGCCCGCCGTACCTATTGATTTTCAGGTCAAGATCAGGTATAATAATTATGTATGTGTAAAAGCACAGGAAGGAAGGTATGGCAGTGGTTCGGAGCATGACAGGATTTGGCCGCGGTGAAAGCGAGCGCGATGGAATTCATTGCGTCGTAGAGCTGAAGACGGTCAATCATAAATTTTTGGAGCCATCCATCCGGATGAGCCGCAAGCTGGCGGCGTTGGAGAACGATCTGCGCACGCTTCTTGCCCAGAAGGTATCCAGAGGCAAATTGGATGTATATGTCACATATGAGAGGCAGGAGAGCCAGACACAGCTGATACTGCATGAGGAAGTGCTGCAGGAGTACCTGGGGACATTGCGTAAGGTCGGAGAACAATATGGTCTGCGGGATGATCTGGCGCTCAGCCATGTGCTTACACTCCCGGAGGTGCTGGAGATGCAGGAGGCTCCGGAGGATACGGAAGCTGTCTGGGAGGTTTTGAAGGAAGCGGCAGAGCGGGCATTGGATCAGCTCAACGCGATGCGTGTCCGAGAGGGCGCGAGGATTCGGCAGGATCTGCTGGAGAAGGCAGATCTGCTGGAGAGCATTGTCCGCGGACTGGAGGAGATCGGCCCCCAAGTGGAGGAGAACTACCGGCAGAAGCTGGAGAAGAGACTGGAAGACATTTTGCAGCAGTCCTCTGCTGGAAAGCTTCATCTGGATGAGGGAATCCTGGAGAATGAGGTAGCGCTCTTTGCCGACCGTTGCTGTATCGATGAAGAGCTGGTGCGTCTGCATAGTCATATTGAGCAGCTGAGAAAGCTTCTGGACGCGGAGGAGCCGGTGGGACGCCCATTGGATTTTCTGATGCAGGAGTTTAACCGGGAAGCCAATACGATTGGCTCCAAGGCAGGAGACCTAGCGGTGACAGGCGGTTCTCTTCGATTGAAGAAAGAGATCGAAAAGGTCCGGGAACAGATTCAGAATCTGGAATGAGGTCCCCATGCAATTGATACATGTAGGCTATGGAAGCATTGTGAATGCGGATCGGGTGATCGCGATACTGAGCGCGGAATCCGCTCCGATTAAGCGGGCGATTCAGGAGGCAAGAGAATCCGGTAAACTGATCGATGCCACCTATGGACGCAAAACGCGTTCCGTGCTGGTGATGGACAGCGGACATCTGCTGCTGTCGGCGATTCAGTCGGAGACGGTGGCCGGACGGGCCGGTAAGGAACGCCCGGACGCAGAAACCTTTAAAGAGGAGGAAGCATGATGAGGCAGGGTGTGCTGATTGTAATATCCGGCTTTTCGGGAGCGGGGAAAGGCACCGTGGTGAAACGCCTGATGGAGACGAACCGTTATCAGCTGTCAATCTCGGCAACAACGAGAAAGCCCAGAGAGGGAGAAGTTGACGGCCGCGAGTATTTTTTCCTAAGCCGCGAGGAGTTCCTGAAGAGAGTCAGTGAAGGAAGATTCCTGGAGTGGGCGGAGTACTCGGGCAACTGTTATGGGACGCCGCGGGACTTTGTGATGGAGACGATGGCCAATGGACGGGATGTGATCCTGGAGATCGAGGCACAGGGAGCGCTGCAGGTGAAAGAACAGTTCCCGGCGGCAGGATTGATCTTTTTGGCGGCGCCATCCATGGAAAAGCTCAAGGCGCGGCTATCCGGCCGCGGCACCGAGTCAGAGGAGCAGGTGGCAACGCGTCTGGCACAGGCGCGGCGTGAGATTGAGCAGATGCAACAATATGATTATATCGTTGTTAACGACGATCTGGACGAATGTGTTCAGAGAGTGGAACAGATTATAGAGACGCTGCATGATCGTTCCGGCGAGAAACAGGCGCTGGTCGGCAGCCTTCGGGAGGAAGCGGCCCGAATGAACCTGTAAATAGAATCAATAAAGGGAAAGGGAGAATTATTATGCTGCATCCGTCGTATGGAGAACTGATTGACACGATTAACACTGTAAACAAGGAGAAGGGACTGCCGGAGATCAATTCCCGGTATAGCATCGTGATTGCCGCGGCACGCCGCGCGCGCGCGATCATCGCGGGCGATAAGGTCATGGTGGAGGAAAAGGACCCGGAGATCGGCGTACTGTCCAAAGTCGTCGATGAGATGGACGCGGGGAAGATCGCGGTTTATATGGACGAGGCTTCCAATAATGGCGAAGAACACATGAAGTATGACGACATGGCGGTAGTGGACTTCAGCCGCGACATGGAGGATGAAGAGTAAGTTGGCGTATGCCCAGGTCATTGTAAAGCTGTATCAGAGGGAAAAGGACCGGATCTACACTTACCGGATCCCGGAGGGGATTCGGCTGGAGGTAGGGATGATGGTCCGGGTCCCTTTTGGAGGCAGAAAGCTGGAAGGGTTTGTGATTGAGATCAGCACGGCCTGCCAGTATCCGGAGGAAAAGGTCAGAGAGATCGAATGCGTGTTGGGGCATGAGCCGGTTTTTGGCAGCGAGGAGCTGTCTATGGCCCGGTGGATGCAAAAGCGCTATTATGCGTCTTTGTCCGCGTGTTTGGCGTTATTTGTTCCGAAGGATCCGGAGAAGATGGTCCGAATGCGGAAAAGGGTTCGCCTGCAAATGCCCATGGAAGAGATGAAGCGCCTGGGCGCCGGCCAGAAACGTTTTTTGGAAAGCGTACAGGCACATCCGGAGTGGGAACTGCCAAGACATCTGAAAGAAAGCGCTTTGGGAAGCGCCTCCCTGCGGTCAATGCAGGAAAAGGGGTGGATCGGGTGCTGGGAGGAGCCGGAGGGAGTCCCTGCGGCTCCTGTTATTTTACCGGACGGCGAGAGGCCTGAACTGAACCAGGAACAGAATGCGGCAGTGCAGGCGGTGACCGACGCGATGCATCGGGGAGAACGCCGGACATTTTTGCTGTATGGGATCACAGGAAGCGGAAAAACCGAGGTCTACATGCGAAGCATTGAGCAGGCGCTCGCAATGGGCCGAGGGGCATTTCTCCTGGTGCCGGAGATCAGTCTGACGCCGCAGCTGATGGAACGGCTGCGCCAGAGATTCGGCAGTCAGGTTGCGGTTCTTCATAGCAGACTGAATGATACAGAGCGTTCCAGACAGTGGAGACAGATTCGATACGGAGCAGCCAGAGTTGTCGTAGGACCGAGATCGGCGTTGTTTGCGCCATTGATGCATCCGGGACTGATCATTCTGGATGAAGAGCATGAGACCAGCTATAAGTCCGATATGTCGCCGAGGTTTCACACGAGAGAGGTCGCCGCGGAGATGGCGGACCGGCTTGGAATTCCGGTTGTGCTGGGCTCGGCCACACCTTCTGTAGAGAGCTATGATCGGGCGATGAAGGGACAGTATACACTCTTACGCCTGACAAGACGGGCCGTGGAAGCGGCGCGCCTTCCGGAGATCCGGCTGGTGGATATGCGAAGAGAGCTTGCCATGGGCAATCTTTCCCTCTTCAGTACAGAGCTTCTGGAGAAGATCCACCAGTGCCTGCAGAAAAAGGAGCAGGTGGTCCTCTTCCTGAACCGCAGAGGACATTCCTCTTTTGTGAGCTGCCGAAAATGCGGCTTTGTTCTGCGCTGCCCGGCCTGTTACCTGCCTTATACCTATCATAAGGACAGTGAAAAGATGATCTGCCACCATTGCGGACGGCAGACCCCGGCCGTGCATATCTGCCCGGAATGCGGTTCGCGCTATGTCAAGTTTTTCGGCGCGGGAACGCAGCGGGTAGAGGAAGAGGTTCAAAGGGCGTTCTCAGAGGCGCGGATCCTGAGGATGGATGCCAACACGACCGGCAGTAAGAACGCGTTTCAGGAAAGCTATGAGAAGATCCGGGATTTTCAGGCGGATATCATTGTGGGAACACAGATGATTGCCAAGGGATTGGATATGCCGCGCGTGACGCTGGTAGGCGTACTTGCGGCCGATATGACGCTGTTTTATCCGGATTTTCATTCTACGGAGCGGACGTACCAGCTGCTGACACAGGTGGCGGGGCGTGCCGGACGGGGGGACAAGCCGGGCGAGGTATTGATCCAGACCTATGACCCCAAGCACTATGTGTTAAAAAGTATCGCCGAACGGGATGATGAAGGATTTTATCGGCAGGAGCTTTTGACAAGGCAGCTGCTGCAATGCCCGCCGTATACGCATCTGGTGCAGATTCTGCTCAGCGGAAGAGAGGAAGAGAAGGTGCAGGCGGCGGCGGAAGAACTGCGGGAGCTTTTGGCCTATTACGGCAGAGGCCGGGATTATGTACTGCTGGGACCCGCTCCGGCAGAACTTGGGCGAATCGATAATATGTTCCGATGGAAACTGATGATTCGCCATCCGAATGAGGAAAAACTGATCGCGTACAGCAGCTACTGTCTCGATCGTTTTCAGGAGAGAAACCGTGCGGTAAGCATTGCCGCGGATCTCAATCCGGTATATATGTATTGAAAGGAAAGGGTGATGGAGATATGGCACTAAGAAGTATTCGCACAGAAGGCGATGAAGTATTGCGCAAAGAATCCAAAAAGGTTGAGAAATGGGATCGGCGTCTGGAGATGCTGATTGAGGATATGTTTGATACGATGTACGATGCCAATGGCTGCGGCCTGGCCGCGGTGCAGGTGGGAGTGCTCAAACAGATCATCGTGATCGATACAGGAGAGCCGGGAGAGAAGCTGGTTCTGATCAATCCGGAGATTATCGCCACGGAGGGCGAGATCTGCTCGGTGGAGGGATGCCTGAGCATTCCGGGCAAGCAGGGCTATGTGAACCGGCCGGAAAAAGTAACCGTACGCGCTCTGAATGAAAAAGGCGAAGAATATGTCCGTACAGGAACCGGACTTCTGGCAAAGGCTTTTTGTCATGAGATCGATCATCTGCACGGCATTTTGTATAGTGATAAAGTAGTACAGTGGGAGAACGGCTGATGCGGATTGTATTTATGGGAACACCGGATTTCGCGGCAGTGACGCTGAAGGCGCTGTGCGAATCCGGACAGGAGGTTATAGCGGTCTATACACAGCCGGACCGTCCCAAGGGCCGAAAAGGAGAGCTCTGCGCGTCGCCGGTGAAGGAGTATGCACTGTCACAGGGGTTGGAAGTGTACCAGCCGGAGCGGATCCGCCGTAAGGCATGGGTTGCCAGGCTGGAGGAGCAAAAGCCGGAGCTCATTGTGGTTGCGGCCTTTGGCCAGATCCTGACGCAGCAGATTCTCGATATCGCGCCGTGTATCAATGTCCATGCCTCGCTCCTTCCCAAATACCGGGGGTCTTCTCCGATCCAGCGGGCGATCGCGGACGGAGAGAGCGTGACCGGGGTGACGATCATGCGCATGGATGCCGGGATAGACACCGGCAACAGCATTTTGCAGGTATCTGTTCCGATTACGGATACGGATACGGGGGAGAGCATGCATGATAAGCTGGCGGCCGCGGGCGCGGAAGCGCTTTTGCAGGTGGTGCGCCGTTTTGAGGCAGGAGAAGATCCTGCAGGAGAGCCGCAGGAAGAAGCGTTGGCAACGCATGCGCCAATGCTGAGCCGGGAGGACGGGCATATTGACTGGCAACGCTCAGCCTGGCAGATCGACTGTGCGGTTCGTGCGTATACCCCATGGCCATCCGCCTATACGGAGCTGGAAGGAAAAGTCCTGAAGATTCAGGAAGTGCGTGTATATCAAAAGGAGCCGCTCTTGACCGTGGAGCCGGGAACTGTGCTCACACGGGAAGAAGCACAGAGGGTAGGAGCATCCTCAGACCGGATTCTGGTACAGACCGGAGAGGGAATTTTGGAGATCTGCCGTCTGCAGCTCCCCGGAAAGAAGTCGCTGCCGGCGGATGTATTTTTGCGAGGCTGCCCGCTCTGGGGCAGGAGGCTTGGCGGGGATGAGTGAAAGGCCCTGTAATGAGAGAAAAGAAGCGGCGCAGATTCTGGTCAAGGTCCTCTATGAAGGAGCCTACAGCTCTGTACTGCTGCAAAAGACTTTTCAGGCGCATCCGGAATGGGACGGACGTCAGAGAGCGCTGATCACCAATCTGGTCTATACGGTTTTGACGCATACGCTCCGTTTGGAATCCATGGTCAATCTGTATTCCAGAACACCGATGCGGAGGATGAAGCCGTATATCGCGGTAGTGCTGATGATGAGCGCCGCGCAGCTATTGTGGATGAAAAAGATTCCGCCCAGTGCGGTTGTGGATGAAGCCGTGAAACTGGTCCTGGCATCGCCATGGAAGGGGCTGTCCGGATTTGTCAACGGCGTCCTGCGTTCCATGCTCCGGGCCGAACTTCGGGAGTCCTGGCCCGAAGCGGGAGAGGATCTCCTGGCACACCTGTCGGTACGTTATAGTATCCCAAGGTGGATTCTGGAATTATGGGAGAGATCCTACGGGATGGAGCGGACCCGGGAGCTTGCGAAGACGATGTCGCTGCCGCGCTGTCTTTCGGTACGGGCCAATACCTGCCGAATCGCTCCGTCAGATCTTGCGTCCAGACTGGCGCTGCGGGTCGGAGAGGAAAATGTCAGACCGGGACTATACTGTCCGGAAGCGCTTCAGATCAAGACTCCGGGAGATCTTTCCGGTTGGCCGGAATTTCGCGGCGGACTTATGACAGTACAGGACGAGAGCTCAATGTTCTGTGCCCACGCATTGGCGCCGCAGCCGGGAGAAAAGGTGCTGGATCTATGTGCCGCACCCGGCGGTAAGTCGACGCATCTGGCGCAGATCATGAAAAATACCGGGCTCGTAGAAGCACGGGATGTACATGAGTCTAAGGTGCGGCTGATTCAGGAAAATGCCGCAAGGCTTGGGCTTAGCATTGTCCGGGCGGTACCGGGAGACGCGCTTGTGGCGCGGCCGGAAGACCGGGGAGCATGGGACCGGGTACTGCTGGATGCGCCCTGTTCCGGCTTGGGAATCCTACGCAACAAACCGGATCTGAAGCTTCACAGGCAGCCGCAGGATATAGAGGAGCTGGCCGGACTGCAGAGCCGAATGTTGGAGAACGCGGCAAAATGTGTGAGAATGGGCGGCACGCTGGTTTATAGTACCTGTACATTGAATCCGGCGGAGAATGAGGAGAATGTCCGGCAGTTTCTCCAACGGCATCCGGAGTTTCAGGCAGTCAGTCTGCAGGGAAGCCTTCCGGGCAACCCCGGAGGCGCCGGAGCAGAATATACCTATATCTGGCCGGAAGCCGAGGGACTCGACGGATTTTTTATTGCAAAACTATGTAAAAAGGGGTAAAGTAAGGATGGAAGGATTGGATGGATTTTCACTGATGCCGGAGGACTGGCAGAAGCTGCTGCTGTCAATGGGGGAAAAGCCCTTCCGCGGCAGACAGATCTTTGAATGGCTGCACGGTAAAGGAGCTGTATCCTATGATCAGATGACCAATCTTTCTATCGGGCTCCGGAAACGCCTTCAGGAGGAGGTGCCGCTGCATCTGGTGCGGCAGTGTCTGGTGCAGAAGTCGCAGAAGGACGATACGCAGAAGTTTCTGATGAGTCTCTGGGATCATGAACAGATAGAAACGGTACTGATGAAGTATCATTATGGTTACTCTCTGTGCATATCCTCTCAGGTAGGGTGCCGTATGGGATGCAAATTCTGCGCGTCTACCCTGTCCGGGAGAAAGAGGGATCTGACACGCGGAGAGATGGTACAGCAGATCTATGAGGCGGAACGCGCCGCGGGAGTCAAGGTGTCCCATGTGGTTGTCATGGGATGCGGCGAGCCCTTTGATAATTATGAGGAGCTGCTGGGATTTATAAAGCTGATTCACGACCCGGCAGGCAAGAACCTGAGCCTGCGGGATATAACTGTATCGACCTGCGGATTGGTGGAGAGAATGCGGGAATTCGCGGATCTGGAGACGGGAATCACGCTGGCGGTATCACTCCATGCGCCCAATGACTCAATCCGCAGACAGCTGATGCCGATTGCCAATCGGGTCAATATGGAGGAGCTGATGGCGGCCTGTCGGTATTATACGGAGAGGACACACCGGAGGATCACATTTGAGTATGCGTTGGCCCAGGGCGTCAATGACGCACCGGAACACGCAAGAGAGCTTGCGGGACGTCTGCGCGGCATGCTATGCCATGTCAATCTGATTCCGGTCAACCCGGTACGGGAGCGAAGCCTCCTGGCATCGGAAAATCCTCGCGTACAGCGGTTTTTATCTATCCTGGAACAGGAGAAGATTCCTGTGACGCTGCGGCGGGAGATGGGGCG